>WSZX01000042.1 GCA_013139935.1 Ardenticatenales bacterium | reverse complement strand
GGCCTGTTGACGCTGGTGGTTCCCAAAGCGGAAGAGATCAAACCGCGTCAGATCAAAGTCAAGACGGCATAGGCGAGGGTTGAAGAACATCGAGGGAGCCGGTCGCTCTGGCCGAACCCGCCCCGTGAGAGGTAGAATCGAGGGGGTTGGTAGGTGGCACTGCCACCTACCAACCCCCAAAGTCCTCCGCCGAAGCGGCGCTCGACTTGATCTGGCAGCGAGTTTTTAGTTATCAACCATGAGGCTGACGCCGCTGCAGGATATTGGACGCCCAAGGCAATGAAATCCTTGGGGGCTTTGAGGCTAGGGTTCGAGATTGCCATGCCACGATACGATTATGTCTGCAGGGTCTGCGGCCGGCGTTTTGAGCGCCAGCAGGGGTTCGACGACCGGCCGGTCGTGTTCTGCCCGGCTGGACACGAGAACATTCGCCGATTGCCGAGCCACCCGGCCATTCACTTTAAGGGGCCGGGCTTTTACATCACGGACAACAAGAGGGCCGACCACTCGAGCGGCCGCTAGGCGCCACGGTTGCGGATCCTACTCTGCCACAGAACAACCACGCCGAGGACCATCAGACCGGCAGCCCAGGGCCAAACCAGAGCTGGTTCCGCTGGGGTGGCGGATGTACTCGCCGTCGGGCTCACCGTTGGACTCGCTGATCGGCTGGCCGCTGGCGCAAAGGTCGGAACCAGGGTCGGGCTGGGAGGAGCGATCAGTGTGGGGGAGACAACCACTGGCACCTTCTCCGGAAGGGCTGGGGCAGCTGCTCGGCCATCCAGCGCGCCAGGTGTGAGTGAAGGAACAGGCGCCGGCTCGACCGTGGGAGCGGCCGGAACTGACGGCGGGGTTGGTGAAACCATGGTGATGACAATGGGCTGGCCGATGGTGAGGATACTCTCACTCTCCAACCCGTTGGCGACGAGCAATTCATCGAGTTCTACCCCGTAGCGCCCAGCAATCCCCAGCAGCGTGTCCCCCGGTTCCACATCATGCACAATCGCTCCATCCGGCCGAGGCGCGGCAGTGTACGCTGGCAGCGGCGATGTGTTGGGAGAAGCAACCACGGAGGGCGAAGGGGCAAACTGCGGCGCGGCAGTAGGATCGGCCTGCGGGAGCGGAGGTGAGGACGGAACTCCGCCGGCCTTGTAGGCACCCGCCAGTTGTGCGGTCAGACTCAGGTAGCTGTCTCCATAGTTCACGCTCGGCTCGATCATCGAACCTTCGAGCCATTCGTTGAAGCTGGTAATGATGACCATGTCCGGGCTGCTAGCAACCGCACCCAGCCCAGCACTGCTGATAATACGCCCCGCCCGAACGGTCACGCACGAACGCACCGCTGCGGCCGGGAATGCGTGTGTCGTCCCAACCCGGCATGACGGTGGCTGCCCAATACTTGTGTCTGCCCAGCGCATCTGCTCGACCCCGCACCTGCGCACCCCAGTACGCCAACGTGCCGGCAGGAGTATCGGACCATGCGATGTTGTAAAGGTGCAATCCATCAAACTCAGAGAGGTAATCGGCCGAGGCGCCCTCTACTATCCATATTGAATTCCCATTGGGATCTACCTGAGCACGGATCCCCGCCCACTCGTCCACGGGCAGCAGCCAGGAGGCCCAGAAGAAAACCACCGGCTTGCCATCTATTCGCAGATAGGCAGGGTGATTGACGTGAGTGGAGAGAAGATACTGAAGGGCGGCGATCCGATCAGCGGGGTTGGCGAAATAGGGGCTGCCAACTTCGAAATACACCGCCGCCGCAAAACCACGCGCGGCGGCCGTAGCCAGCAGCAACTGAAAGTTCCCTTCGGTCTGGTTGTCCCCACCCGGCCCGTACCACGACTAGACAAAGCCATCAATCCCGGCGGCTTGGCCTTGAGCCACGTGACGATCGATCGTACTGGCGTCAGCCGAGACATAAGGTTGAGCCGGCAGATCAGGTAGTTAGCCCGAGTCCCAGGTGGCCATATCAGACCAGGCATAGTAAAAGGCCAGCACAAGCGGTCCGGAGGCCTTAGCCGGAGGCGCCATGAAGCCGGCTACCGCCACTATCAACACCATTATCCGTGCAAATGAGAAGGCGCGCCGCACTGGTCGGTTCGGTCGATTCATTCGTGCCCTGCCACCTTGATGGGGCCTGATTCTCCCAGAGACCAAGGGTGTAGAGAAATCCGTTCGCTCTGCGGTTCCGCGCCGAAAAACGGGAACCTCATTCCTGGACCCCGCGCCACCGACCATTGACGCGTGACTCTGATTGGGTTACAATCTCGCCACTATGCGACATGCGAACGACCGCGCCAGGAACTGCATGATGGTCATGTGCAGCCGGCCGTGGCTGACGGGAGGCGAGACACCGTCGGCGGTTGGCGGTCCTGCACGGACCTAACCCACGGCAGGATGTTCTACGACGCCGGCCTCGCGCTGGCGTTTTTTGTTTCCACCGTTTTCCCGCCACACGATGGAGGCCAATCTGTGAGGGTGTCGAATAACAGCCACGACGACGTTCGGGCCCAAGTTGCGCTCCGCATGAGGGTAACCGGTAGGGCGGGATTGTGACCTGGAGGAACAGCATGTCAAAGAGAATTCTGGTGGCGGTCGCATGGCCGTATGCAAACGGAGACCTTCACGTCGGCCATCTTGCAGGAGCGTATCTCCCGGCCGACATTTTTGCTCGTTATCATCGTCTAGCGGGGAACGACGTACTGATGGTTTCTGGCTCGGACAGTCACGGAACGCCAGTAACCATAACGGCCGAACTGGAAGGTACCCCGCCTCGTGAGGTGTTTGAGCGCTATCACAGGGGGTTCCTGGACACGCAGCAAGCTATTGGCATCAGTTACAGCCTGTTCACCCACACGGACACAGAGAACCATCACCGGGTTGCCAGAGATATCTTTACCCGCCTGCTGGAACGCGGGCATCTGTACAAGGAGCGCCAGCGACTTTTATACTCAGCGAAGGAAAACCGCTTCCTGCCAGATCGCTATGTGGAAGGGGAATGCCCGTATTGCGGCTATGAGAGCGCGCGGGGAGACCAGTGCGACAACTGCAGCAAGCTGCTGGAGGCTACTGATTTGATCCATCCCCGCAGCAAGACGGACGGCTCGACCCCAGTGGTGAGGGAGACAGAGCATTTCTTTTTGAACCTGCCGGCGTCCTCGGAGGCGCTGACCAACTACCTGGCGAAGAACAAGGAGCACTGGCGGCCGAACGTGCTGAACTTTGCGCGCAGTTACATCGAATCCGGGCTGAAAGGACGGCCGATCACGCGCGACATCTCCTGGGGTATCCCGGTACCGTTGCCCGGATGGGAAGACAAACGGCTCTACGTCTGGTTCGAGGCAGTGATCGGCTATCTCTCAGCCAGCATCGAGTGGGCCCACAATCAAGGGCAGACGGAGGCGTGGAAGGAGTGGTGGTACAACCCACAGGCGCTCTCGTACTATTTCATTGGCAAAGACAACATTCCATTCCATGCGCTGATATGGCCAGCAGAACTGATGGGAGTGAGCCGCCTGTACGAGGATGATACGAGCAAGCAACTCAATCTTCCCCACGATGTGCCGGCCAACGAATTCATGAACATGGAGAACCGCCAGTTCTCCAAGAGCCGCGGCTGGGCGATCTGGCTGCCAGACCTGCTGGAGCGATACGATCCTGATGCCATCCGCTACTATGTGACGGCAGTGATGCCAGAGACGCGGGATTCCGAGTATTGCTGGGATGATTTTCTCGCCCGGAACAACAATGA
The DNA here is from genome assembly GCA_013139935.1 of Ardenticatenales bacterium. GTDB lineage: Bacteria > Chloroflexota > Anaerolineae > Promineifilales > UBA4811 > GLR113. The sequence goes on along the minus strand of WSZX01000042.1, from coordinate 2,651 downwards.
GTTGGTGGCCGCCTGGGGCAACCTGGCCAATCGAATGCTGGGCTTTGCCTATAAGCGGTTTGATGGTCGGGTACCGGAACATGGCGGCCTGAGACCGGCCGACGAGGCACTGATAGCCAGAGCAGAGTCCGCCTTTGATACGGTTGGAGCGCAGTTGGCAGGGTGCCGCTTTCGCGGCGCCCTGGGTGAAGCCATGACACTGGCGCGCGAAGCCAACAAGTACCTGGACGACCAGGCTCCGTGGTTCGAGGTCAAAACCGACAAGAAAGAGGCGGCCAAAACGGTCTACACGATCCTGCGAGTGATCGACAACCTCAAGGTGCTCCTCGCCCCCTTTCTACCCTTTTCATCGGAGCGACTGCACCATTTCCTGGGATACGAAGGGCAGCTCTTTGGGGACCTGACCATCCAGGAATACCAGGAGTCCGGCCGCTCCCACAGTGCATTGACTTATGAACCCGAAAAAGCGACCGGCCGTTGGGAGCCGAGCCGGCTCCCGGCCGGACAAGAGCTGCGCAAGCCGATGCCGCTATTCAAGAAGCTAGAGCCAGAGATCGTGGCTGAGGAAAGAGAAAGGTTGGGAGAATAGTTGGACGGCACCCAACTGATCAACTCACTCTTTTTCCGGCCGGAGCGGGGATTTTTCATCACCCCGGATCAATTGGGTCTGGCATACGTCGACATGGTTTTCCGGGCTCGTGATGGGACCGGTCTGCACGGCCGGTTCGTACCCTCGGGCACAAGTGACCGCTCCAGCCGCGACGCAGTCACGATCTTGTTCATGCACGGCGTGGCGGGCAATATCAGCCACCGGGTAGAGAATGCGGCTGCGCTGCGCGCCAACCTGGAAGCCAACGTCTTTCTGTTCGACTATCGCGGGTACGGGCGGAGCGGCGGTGAGCCAACGGAAGAAGGCACATACATGGATGCCGAAGCTGCCTTTGAAACAGTCTGCCGGCGACAGGAGGTAGATCCTGAGCGCATCATCCTGTTTGGGCATTCGCTCGGCGGCGCGGTGGCCATCGAACTGGCGGTTCGGCTCGGCCGCCGGGTCCACGGCCTGATCGTGGAGAGCAGCTTTGCCAGTGGACGGGAGGTGACTCGTTTCTTGGTCCCGGTGATGCCCCCAAGGATGCTGGGGAACGCCATCCCAGATTTATACAACTCGCAGGCCAAGGTCGGCCGGGTAGAAGCCCCGCTGCTGATCACACACGGGGAAGAGGACAGCCTGCTCCCGCTCGCCATGGGAGAGGCGCTCTACCAGGCCGCCCGCGAGCCCAAGTTCTTCTTTCCAGTACCTGGCGCGGCCCACCACGATGTGTATCAGGCCGGCGGACCAGCCTACTATGAGCAGTTGGCGAGCTTTGTGGACTATTGCGACAGTCACACTCTGGAACGATGAACACGTGGATCAAAGGGCTCCGGCACGGTCTGCCGCGGGAGCAGCTAGTGCTGTCGCTCATCTTGCTGGTCTATGTGGTCATCAGTTCGCTCTATGCGCTGCTAACTCCGCCCTGGCAGGTGCCAGACGAGCCGGCGCATTACAACTATATCCGCCAATTGACAGTCGGCAGGCTTCCGATCATCGAGCCGGGCGATTATGACCACAACTACCAGGAGATGCTCGTCTCGGAGAGGTTTCCCCCGCAGTATTCGCTCTCCGGAATCCAGTACGAAGACCACCAGCCTCCTCTCTACTATCTGCTGGCGACGCCAATTTTCCTGCTCTTCGACGGGGCCTTGCTTCCGCTGAGGCTCTTTTCCTCGCTGCTGGGCGCCGGCGTGATCGTGCTGACCTATCTGGTCGGGAGACGGATCTATCCCGGCCGGCCGCTGGTCACTCTGACGGCCGTGGCGCTGGTCGCCTTTATTCCGCAACACATTGCCATGATGGCCGGGGTGAACAATGACAGCCTGGCGGAGTTGCTGCTGGCGGCGGCACTGCTGGGAGCAGCAACGATGCTCACGGCCGAGGACGCGGCCAAGCCATGGCTGCTCGGACTGGTGCTGGGCGCCGTCTTTTGGACCAAGTCCACTGCCTATGTCGCTGCGCCGGTACTGGGGGCGGCACTCTTGTTTCGGTGGCACCATCGGAAGGAACCGATTGGCTCGCTGGCCCGGCAACTGGCGGTTCTATTTGGGCCCGCGCTTCTGCTGGGGGCGATTTGGTGGGGGCGAAACCTTGCTACCTACGGGGGTATGGACTGGATGGCGATCGGCCGGCACGACGAGGTGGTATTCGGGCAACCAACGACGGCCGGTTGGATAGCAGCCAACGGACTAACCGCCACCGCGGGTCGCTTTGTCCGGGACACTTTTCGCAGCTTTTGGGGGATGTTCGGGTGGATGAGCGTGGCGATGGACACGCGGATATACCAGGGGTTAGTCATACTGACCGGGGTGACAGGGTTGGGGTTCTGCCTAGCTGCGGTCGGCCAAAGGCGCAAGGAATCAGAGCAGAGAGCGGTAGGTCGGTTCGCCAGCCGTCACGTCCCGACACTGCTGGCAATGTCCGCCGTCCTCACCATTGGGGGTTATCTCTGGTGGAACCTCAGCTTTGTTCAGCACCAGGGTCGATACCTCTTCCCGGCGCTGATCCCGCTGGGCCTGGCGGCCGGCGTGGGCTGGGAGAAGCTGACGCAGGCCCGAAC
>WSZX01000029.1 GCA_013139935.1 Ardenticatenales bacterium | reverse complement strand
ACTTTTTTGACGCCACATTGGTGGCCGAGGACAGCAGGTTGTTTGTGGACGCTGGCGCTTTCCGCGTTCAGGTTCCAGAGCACAGGACGCCTACCTATATGCCTTTTGCGGGCAAGTCCATGATCTTCGGCATCCGGCCGGAAGACATTCACGATCCTGACTACAGGCCGGCCGACATCGCCGAGGCTCGCGTGGAGGCGCAAGTCGAAGTGACTGAACTGATGGGGAACGAGGTCTTTGTTTACTTGCACACCGGTGGCAATACCTACGTCGCCCGAGTGGACCCGCGTACATCCGCCCGGGTTGGGGATCAGATGCCCGTTGCTTTCAACATGGACAACATGCACGTCTTTGATCGCGAGACCGAGGAGGCTATCCGCTAGCTGTGTGTCATGCGAGCATTGGCTAGGTTGTCAGTCCCGTGCACGGGCACGGGACTGATTCTGTGCGCGGGCGGACCGCTTGGCCCCGCATGCAGCTGGCCGGGAGAGAATCATCGATTCGGGTCCGTGATCACTGTGACTGCCTCTGGAGATGAGATATGGCGGATTTTCATTTGATGCGAAGGCTGGCCAAACCCGACGGCGGCAAGATCGTGATGCTGGTACTAGATGGCGTCGGGGGATTGCCGATCGAGCCCGGTGGTCCCACGGAGCTGGAGGCGGCCGCTACTCCCAACATGGACCTGTTGGCCCGCGAGGGTAGCCTGGGTTTGGCAATCCCTATTGGCCACGGGATCACTCCCGGAAGCGGCCCTGCCCACCTGGCCCTCTTTGGCTACGACCCGCTCACCTATGAGATCGGCCGGGGGGTGCTGGAATCTTTTGGTATCGGACTGGCGGTTGGCCCGGCCGATGTTGCGGCTCGCGGCAACTTTTGCTCGCTGGATGAGAATGGGCTGATCACTGACCGGCGGGCCGGCCGCATCCCGACTGAAAAGGGTGAAGAACTTTGCCGGTTGCTCTCAGCTATTGAGCTTCCCGGCGTCGAGACGGAGATCAAGGCGGTGAAGGAATACCGCTTTGCGCTGATCCTGCGCGGCGCCGGCCTGGACTGGCACCTGGCTGACACGGATCCCCAGGTAGTGGGCAAGGCCCCACTGCCCGTCAAGGCGCTTCGGCCGGAGGCCGCTCATACGGCCGATTTGGTGCGCGCGTGGGCGAACGAGGCTCGATCGATCCTGGCTGGTCACCACCCTGCCAACGGTTTTACGCTGCGCGGTTTCTCCAGTGACCCGAATCTGCCCAAGTACGCCGATGTGTACCAGCTCAAGGCCGCCTGCGTGGCTGTCTACCCGATGTACCGCGGTCTCTCCCAACTGGTGGGAATGGACGTGCTGGCCACCGATCCGCACGACGGGCCGGCCGATGAGTTTGACCGGGTGGCGGCCGGCTGGGATCGATTTGACTTCTTTTTTGTCCACATAAAGTACATCGACAGCCGGGGAGAGGATGGTGATTTCGCTGGCAAGATTCAGGTGATTGAGCAAGTGGACGACGCGTTGCCCGGGCTCCTGCGCCTCAAACCCGATGTGCTGATCATCACCGGTGATCATTCCACGCCCGCCAAGATGAGATCTCATAGCTGGCACCCAGTGCCCACCTTGCTATGGGCTCCGGCGACTCACCGGCCCGATGGCGGCCGTGCCTATGGCGAGACAGAGTGCATCAAGGGGTCGTTGGGCATGTTTCCCGCCACCGAGCTAATGCCGCTGGCACTGGCGCACGCCGGCCGCCTGAAAAAGTTCGGCGCCTAGAGCCCATCCCAATTGGTTTCCCCTTTGCCGTGTGGAACTGACGAGGGAGCGGCGTTCGATCGGTCTGGCACCCTCCCTACGGGTATACCCGGTTGACCATTCGCGGGAACGAGGATGTCTCGCGGATGTGCGCCGTGCCGGTGATCCAGGCAACGGTCCGTTCTACTCCTAATCCAAAGCCCGAGTGGGGCACGCTGCCATAGCGCCGCAGATCGACATACCAGGAGAATGCCTCGGCCGGCAGATTGTGCTCTCGGATGCGCTGCTCCAGCAGAGCCGGATCGCTGATTCGTTCGCTCCCGCCGATGATTTCTCCATACCCCTCCGGCGCAAGCAGGTCCACGCTCTTGCTCACCTCTGGCCGGCCGGGCCACGGTTCCATGTAGAACGCTTTGCACGCAGTCGGGTAGCCGTAGACAAACACCGGCTTGTCGTACAGCTTGGTGAGCTCTGTCTCATGGGGCGAACCAAAGTCGCTTCCCCACTCGATCTCTAGCAGTTCCCTCTCTTGGGGAGAATCGGTCTTTGCCCGCATGGCTCCTAGCTTTTCCAGGGCCTCATCATACGTGATGCGGGGAAATGGGGGGGTTACCTGTTCCAGCGCGCTCGTGTCCCGTTCCAATAAGCTCAGTTCAGCGGCTCGATCCACCAAGGTCCGCTGAACGACATAGGAGACCAACTCTTCTTCCACTTTCATCAGGCCGTCTAGGTCGCAGAACGCGATTTCCGGTTCGACCATCCAGAACTCGGTCAGGTGGCGGCGGGTTTTGGACTTTTCGGCCCGAAACGTCGGCCCAAAGCAGTACACTTTGCCCAAGCTGTAGATATTGGCCTCATTGTATAGCTGCCCGGTTTGCGCCAGGTAGGTCGGCTCGCCGAAATAGTCCACCTCGAAAAGAGTAGTGGTGCCCTCGCCGGCGGCCGGCGTGAGGATAGGGGTATCAATGTTGACAAAACCATTGTCGTCCAGCCAGTCGCGGATTGCCCGGATGACGGTGGCGCGCACCCGCATGATCGCCCACTGGCGCGAGGAACGAATCCAGAGGTGACGATTGTCTTGCAGGAACTCGACCCCGTGTTCTTTGGGTGTGATAGGGTATTCGTCTGCCAACTGTACCACCCTCAGGTCGCTCACACTCAGTTCATAGCCGCCCGGCATGCCGGGAGCTCGCTCGTCCGCGCGGACGGTGCCGGTGATTACCAGGGATGATTCCTGGCTCAGCCGTTTGGCAGCCTCAAAGACCTCTGGGGGCACATCTTTTCTAAAGACAACAGCCTGAACAATGCCGGTGCCGTCGCGAACGCGCAAGAACTGTAGCCTGCCCTTGCCGGTTTTCTGATAGAGCCATCCCTGGATGGTCACGGTCTCGCCAATGTGGGCGCTGATGTTCTGGATCTGGATGATGGCGGTCATTTCCTATTCTCCTTGCCGGCCGGTGGCGGGGCGCCTGTAGCCGTCCGCGTGCCGGTTCGAGATTCTACCTCAACGATGCCAACCATGCCACCAAAAGCCGGTTCGGCCCGGCCCCATGGCAGTCGCAGGAAGAGAGCGCTGGTCAGTGCGGCGCCGACCAGGCCGCCCACTGGTCAGAGCGCAGGCGGCCGCGGGCCGCGGGGCGTGGGAAGAAAGCTGGGGCCACCGGAGGATGCCAGGGGGACGCGTTCTGTCCTCAACGATCCGGTCGAATGCCGGGCTCGTTCTCCGTTGAGGTGCACGCCTCGCGAGCCAGAGTGAGCGCTGCGGCAACTGTGGTCACCTCTCCGGCCGCCTGCGCCTCCTGAATCAGCTGCAACAGACGTCCGACCTCTGGGCCCGGGTGAATGCCCAGCTCGCTCATCAACTCCCGGCCGCTGAGCAATGGCGGCGGTGCCACGGTCCTGTCATAATGATGGAAGAAATGATCCAGCAGGGTAGCGACGGTCTGTACGCGTCTTTCCCAGTCGGCAGGCTCGGGCGGTGCGCCCTTTGCCAGTCCGTCTGCCAACGAGAGCAAGCAGATGTCCAAGCCGTTTGCACCTACGTCCTTGAAAAAGCGGTGGATGGCGCGACGGGATGGCCGCGCGGTAGGATGGGTCTGCGAGAGCAAGGCGGGGCGCATGTGATGCCGGACCATGGTGGCAACCTGGCGCACTTCACGAGCACTCAAGGCCAGTTTTCTGGCCCGCTTCCGGACGATTTCCTCCCCCAGTTGCTCGTGACCCAGGAAGCGGATCCGGCCGTTCTCGTCCACCGTGCGGCTGGCTGGTTTGCCCACGTCATGCAGCAGGGCGCCCAGGAAGAGCAGCACGCGGCCACTCCGCCTGCAGGTAGTGCGCCGGGCCAGGTGTTTCTCCAGACAGGATGCGTACGTTGCGAGATAATCGTGCGCCAGCGCCAAGGGTTCCTGCAAATGGCTATCGGAGGGCGGGGCGGCAATCGCCCGGAGCAGCGGGTCCAACTGCTCCAGTGTCAGCAGCCCATGCTCAAAGACATCGAGCGTGTGCGGAGCGGGCTGAAATACGCCTTTGGTGAGGAGCAGTTCTGGCAGGACGTGCTGAAGCAGGGCCAACTGGTCCACCAGGCGAACCGGGTTGCCTGCTGGGGCAATCAGCAGGCGGCAGAATTCATCCCGTATCCGCTCAGCCGACACGGTTGCCAATCCGTCTGATGCCGCCCGGATGAGATCGCCGGTCTCGGGCAACAGGTGAAAGCCCAACTCGGCTGCCAGGCGGACGGCGCGCAAGCCGCGAAGGGGATCACGGCGGATCGCAGCCGGGTCGGTCGCCCGGATCAATTGTGCAGCCAGGTCGTCTTGCCCGTTTAGGGGGTCGATGATGGCCTCTGGATCGGCCGATTCGGATGGCAGAGCGATTGCATTGATAGTGAAATCGCGATCTCGCAGATCGGCGAGAAGGCTGTCCCCTCGAAAGCGCGCGAAATCCAGCACCGCCTCACCAAGGATGACGCGAGCGGTACCGCGCTCCGCATCCAGTACGTAAAATGCCCCGTCTAGAGCGTCGGCCACGCAACGAGCCACCGTGATTGCGTTATCGCGGATGGCGAAATCAAGATCGTGGCTGGCTCGTCCCAACAGCGCGTCGCGCACAGCGCCGCCGACGAGGTAGATGGGAGATTCGCTTTCGGCAAGCAGCGGGCGGAGCGTGGTCATCAGGCCGCCCAGTGGGAGTTCGGTTTGCAGTCTTCCACCATTGCCGGGGACCACGAGGCCAACTTTCAGCCGCTCCCCGGGCTGATTACGCCTCCCCACCTGGCGCGCCTCC
>WSZX01000100.1 GCA_013139935.1 Ardenticatenales bacterium | reverse complement strand
CTGGCCGCGGCCGGGCAGCTTGGCATGACGCCCGAGATTGCCTTGGACGAGGAGCGGGTGATATACAAGATCTGTCGCCATCGGGATAGCGGCGAGATTTTCTACGCCTTTATGATCGGCCCGAATGCGCCCCGCGAGGAGACAGACCCGGTGGAAGAGGGTGAGGTCGGCGGCGACGAGCTCTACGGGGCAGCTACCCCGACCCCCACCGCGGCCGCGCCCAGCCCGGAAGCTACCTCAGATGCACCGGTAGTTGTCGAGGTAACGGATGTGACTCTGGGCGTTAGCGCCAAGGGCTTTGATCACTATGCTATGGGATCAACAGCCGCAGGCGGCGGGTCAGATGCCTATTTCTTTATCAATCCGAATGCCTGTGGCATGAAGATCGAGGTGCGCACAATGCCCACCGCTGCACTCCCCGGCGCGACGGCGCTGGAAGGCCTGCAGGTCGTCTACCAGCAGAACTATATTGAGCAAAACTCTAGCAGTGTAGTATGGACCATCACGCAAGAGCCTTTCGAACTGGAGGTGGATGGCGAACCCGCGGCCCGCCTGGAAGTGGAACGCGTGCGTAGTGATCGAATGTCCCTCTACCAGATCACTGTCGTCCGTGGCCAGACCCGGTCGGCCATTATCTGGGGCCAGATCGGCGAAAGCTGCGCCGCCCGTCCGGCATCCTTGGCGAGCTTTTACGAGACGATCGATTCCGTGAGGCTCCATGACCCCGCTCCGGTCTGCTATGTCGGATTCAAACCAGGCACCGATCCAGCGGAATACGGTGTCCGCTGTGATTCTGAGGTTACCGGGCAGAGAGGTCAAGGCGCACTGGCGGATAGCGGTTTTACCCAGATCGTGATGGGGCCGGTCATCTGGGACGAGTGTGCAGAGTTTATGCGCGCCCATGACCAGGAATACTGGAACCGGTAAAGGATATTCAGTTCGGAATTGTAGGCCTGCACCGAGGATTCTCAACGCTCTTGCGCCCGAGATCGTGGGCGCATGGAGCTGGCCCGGCTGTCCTGCGAGCTTGCGAGGCTGGTTTGGGGTGTGTCATTGACCGGGTGATCCCTTTCGGATTCGGCCGAAAGGGGGGGGACCCTCGCATTGCGTGCAGAGTACTTGTTCGAAAACAACTTGCGGTTTTGTGACCGCTCTACCCGTGAATCACCATTGAGAACGGGTGGTTATTCCTCAAGTGCGAAGGTAGCGATGGAGGGAACCCGCGGCCGCCCTGGCGCTCCCTTGGCTCCTACTGGCAAGGCTGCTGCGTGTAGACCGCCCCCGGGCGACTGCGGCCACGATGATGGTAGTGGTCTGCTATCATGGGCGCTGGGAGGGCGGTTGCCAGTCCTCTTGATGGGGATACCGGGGAGAGTGATGGTTATCCTCGAGACACTCCCCGATTGGAGCCGACAGGTCGACTAGGGTTCTGTGCCCCTACCACGCGCCATCCATCGGGGCAAAGACCTGGATAGCCGCATCGCCTCCCAGCGGGCATTGGTGCTCGCAGATGCCGCAGCCGATACACAGCTCCTTCACCACGTAGGGGCGTTGCAGGACCATCGGTTCACCCTGGGCGTCGACCGTCTCGATCTCGTCAAGCCGGATCGCCTTGTCAGGTATCGGGCAGGATTCCTCGCAGACGATGCAGGGCGTGTTGTACGCCCAGGGCAGGCAGCGGTCCTGATCCACCCGGGCCAGTCCGATGGGCGTCTGCTGCTTCTTTTCCAGAGTCAACCGGGGAATAGCACCAGTCAGGCAGACCTCACTGCAGGCGCTGCAACTGTAGCTACAGTAACCCAGGCGCGGTACCAATACCGGTGTCATCACGTTCTGCCAGCCGCCCTCGACGAGGTCCGGCTGCAAACCCTGGGTCGGGCAGGCGCTCACACACTCGCCGCAGCGGATGCAAAGCGCTTCGAAATCGGTGAGCGTTGCGCCGGGCGGCCGGATCATTCTCGGCGGTGGGTGCTTTCTTGTCGGTTCGACCCCGGCCAGCGCCACGCCGGCTACCGCCATCCCCAGTGCAAGCAGCACCTCGCGCCGGCCGGGATCGTACGCTTGTGGCTCGGCCGGCCTCCACCTGGGCAACTGATGGCGAAAGGCGATGCTCCCCTGCGGGCAGTCCGCGACGCAATTGTAGCAGACGGTGCACTCGGCCGGATCGCTTTGGTAATCGTTTTTGGGTTCAATGGTGCCGGTGGGGCAATTCTGAGTGCAAAGCGCACAGGCCGAGCATTCCTCACCCACCTCTCGTCGCACCAGCGCCGCCTTGGAGACCAAGCCAAGCAGCCCGCCCAAGGGGCATAGGTAGCGGCACCAGAAGCGTTCCGCCCACCAATTGAGCGCCACAATCCCGGCAAAAAAGAGGAAAATCGGCGCCGCCTGGATGAATACCGATTCCACATCCTGCAAGACGGGGTAGATCACCGCGTTGTGCAGCGCATCCAAGGGTTCCCAGAGGAACTCGAACCCGTAAAGAAAAGCCTCAACCTGGTAGACGGCATAGCGCAGGGCGGGCCAGATAGCGGCCGCCAGGGTACGGATCATGATGGTGATGGGGTCGAGGAAGAGCAGTGTTTGGTTGCCCAGCAGGGCGGCGAAAAGGAGGCAAAAGAGCAACAGGTACTTGACGACGCGCCATTGCTCCGGCGGCCGCCGGAGGGGGGAGCGCTTGCGCCTGGGCGCGAGCCACTCCAGGACAGTCCCCATCGGGCACAACCAGCCGCACCAGACCCGGCCAAAGAGCAGCGTTACCACCAAGGTCAGCACGGCCAGGCCTGCTCCGGCGACCAGCGCTCGTCCCGCCAGCGTTGCCGTCAGGGCAACGAGAGGGTCCAACCGGAGAAAAAGGCTGGGCCGGGCTGTCCGCCAACTCAGAAAGATGAAAAGTAACAGAGATAGAACCTGCGCAATCTGGCGCAGGCGGCGCCACGTCCCAGGTTTCACATCTGGATCTCCTCGATCTCGATCGAGTTCAGATCCAGCGTGCCCAGCCCCATCTCGGCGGCCGCCTTGACGTAGGAAATGTCGGCTCCGGTCAGGCCAAAAAGGGTCGCCGCGTAGGCATCAGCGGCGACGATGTCGTGGCTGGCGATGACCGTATTGGCCAGGCGCACGTCATCCAGGTTGCCGCCGGTGGGGCCGTGGGCCATCAATGTACGCACCGCGTCCACCACCGTCAGCCGGGGGCGCACTATGCTGACCAGATCAGCGATGCGCTGCCCGAGGTTGGCGTGAATCTGATTGCGGTTCTGGATCACGCCCAGCAGGTTCTTGCCCGCCAGGGTGAGCCGGGTCCGGCTGTGGTGCTTGGCTATCGGCACGTCTATCACCAGATCCGCGTTGAGGAC
>WSZX01000033.1 GCA_013139935.1 Ardenticatenales bacterium | reverse complement strand
CGTCCGGTGGCCAGGGAGAACATCGTGTCGCCTCGCTGAACGGTATATCGCTCCCAGCTCCGAGGTGGACCGCTGCACGGTGTGGGCTGGGGTGATGGAGGGGAAGGAAGATGGAGCAGGTCGCCCTCGCTCAGGTCCTCAGTAGTCAAGCAATTGGCTGCGATGATCGCGCCTACGCTGGTACCATCGCGGATGGACAACGAGTGCAAGGTATCGCCAGAACGGACTGTATAGAGTATCCAACCGGGCGGCGGCGTGCACTGTTCCTCGACGACGCTCGGTACCGGGCTGGGTTGGGGAGTAGCGGATGGTTTGGGCCTTGAGGTGGGCGACGGCGTCCCAGTTGGACTGACCTCCGGTGAGGGAAGGAGCACTATGATCAGTGTCGGCATCGGGGAGGCCGTAGCCGGAGCGGTCCGCACTGAGGAGCCCGGCGTACCCTGATCAGAGTCCAACCTGGCCAGCAACAGGCCACCGAGAATGGTCAAGGAGACAGAGATGACGATGGCAATTCCGGACCAAGCCCGGCGGGAATCCCCACCTCTTTGCGCCACGCTTTCCATGGGTAGAGTTTCCGTCTGCGACCTATTCCGCATCGGGCGCCAACCGGCTCATTTGTCTCTGGAGCGCGGCAATGGTGTCTTGCTGATCCCTATTCGCTTTCTTCGCCCGTTCAGCTTGATCCTCCAGCAGGGCGGTCAGCCTGTTGACATCCCCGTGCGTGCTGGCGACCTGTTGCCGCGTTGCATCCAATTGGCCTGCCAATCTCCGCCCCACCTGCCGTGCCTCGTCCAGGTCAGCCTTCAACTGGACCACTTGCTCGTCAGTGCCTGGCTTGGCACGTTCCAGTTGCTCGGCAAGTTGAGCTGCCTGTTCCTGCAACCGGAGGTGGGTGCGACCATGGGCGAGCGCGGCCGCCACTTGCCCTGCTAGCGTGTCGAGGAGCCGGCGTTTGTTGGCTGGCCACTCGGCTGAACCGGCGGTCGGCTGCACCAGCAGCACCGCCAGACACTGCTTCTCCCAGTAGATGGGCTGGATTACCAGGGCAGACTCGAGCCGGGTCTTGAGAGGGGTCTCTGGCAAGAGTTGCATCAGCAGCGACAGGCGGGAGGGGTCATCTGCCCCCCCAGGGCGAAGAAGATAGTCCCGCTTTTGGTGGAGCGCCCGCCGGAGGGCCGGCGCGTCGTCGCGGCGCAGCCTGCCTTCTGGCCACGGCACGGGCTCACCGTCTCGATGTATGGAGCTGACAGACTGGACAACTGGCAAATCTGCGCCAGCCGGCTCTGCCAGCACGAGCAACGCAACCGCATTGGAGTCGGTGATGGATGAGATGGCGGCGGTGGCAGCTCTGGCAATCGATGCCTCATCCATGGTGGCGGCAATCGAGCCAACCTGTTTGGCCTGTTCTAGAATATTCGCCACTGGCTTGGGGGGCTGACTCACAGCATCCCTCCGCAGTTCTGCAATGACCAGACGGTAGGTACTCACGGTCAACAACGGAAAAGCAATCAATTGTCCCAACCGTGCCCAACCGGCTGTGTTCTCCTCTGGCAACGCCCAGCCGAGTTGAGCAAAGTGGGCGGCCAAGAGCACGGAAAAGATTCCCAGCCGCAGGGTCCAGTCTCCCCGTCGATCAAAGAGCGTGTAGATGCCGGCCGCCCCCAATATCCCCAATTGGATTGCCTCCCAGGCGGTCTCCTGGATGGTGCCGCTGTAGATGGCCCCGGCTTTTGCTTTCGTATACCAGGCGACCGCAAAAAAGAGATAGAGAACCAGCAAGAGCAGCGATACCCCGCCGGCGACCACATCTCCGTGTTGCGGTCTATTGTCAAACAGCGGCAGTAAAGCCCAGACGAGCAGCCATACCCCAATCGCGTCCACCGCGCGCTCCAAGGGAGGCCAGATTGCAGCCGGGTGGGCGATCAGCCGTTGCGAGGCCAGCAGGGCAAGAACCATCAACAGCAGGCGGCCGGCAAGCATTCCACCGGCTGCCAGCGCGATGCGCCGGACGGCCGGTCGCTGCCGGTACCCCAGGGCAATGCCCAGAGTTGCTTCTATGGCAAACAGAACCCCGAAATGGTAGATCAGACTGCCGGGGTACTGGCTAAAGAACTCGACGGTCTGGCTCAGGAGTGGCGTCATGGCGCTCGAATCCAACTATCCCGCAACTCTAGCCGGGAAACATCTGATCCAGCAACTCGGGTGTGTACTCGGCGACCGTTTCCCAATCAATACATCCGCTGCGACAGATGCGGCCGTACAACTCACCGCTGCGCCGGAGTTTGCGATCCTGGCTGGCAACGTCCAGATCGATCAGTCCATACCTCTCCCGCCATCCTTGATTCCACTCAAAACTGTCTATCAGGCTCCAGTAATAGTATCCCATGATGGGGATGTTGAACTGGATGGCGGCCCAGACTCGCCGGAGGTGGGTCAGGAGAAAGCGCGGCCGTTGGTGGTCGTCCTCGTCCGGTATCCCGCTCCTGGTAATATAGATGGGTCGTTTGAGGGCGGTAGCCAGCTTGATGGCCTCCAGGAGCCCCTGCGGATCGGTATCACCAGAGTCGTTCACAGAGGCCTCCGCGCCGGGGATCGATAGGCGCTGGGCAAGGAGTTGGATGGCACGACGGGGGCCGAAACCAACCCGCTCAAGGGTGCGGTAGTTGAGGCCGAAGAAATCAAAGGTGTGCGCCAGTCCGCGCAAACGGCCGCGCCCAAGCGGCCTCCGGAGTTTGCCGGTGATTAGCGCCTGATTGAAGGCATCATTGTAGACGGCACTCAGCTTCTGTGTCACCCAATTGTCCAGCAGCGAGCGCGGGCGCGGAGGCTTGAAGACGCGGACAGCGCGTGCTATACCCACCTGGCCGTTGGATCGAAGCTCATGTATGGCGTGATAGGCGGCCGCATGTGCCATGAGCATGTGGCGCACGACCTGGGCTGCCAATCTCGGGCTATTCTTCCCAGGGGGAAAGGAGCGACCCACCGCAAGGTATGCCCGAGTCACATAAACCATCGGCTCATTGATCGTGATCCAGAGGGGAACTAGATCGCCCAGATGCTCCACCACTTTGCGAACGTAGCGCTCAAAAGCGTTGACGACTGTTTCCTGCGCCCAGCCCCCTGTTTCGGCCAACCAGAGGGGGTTGCTGAAATGATGCAGCGTCACCATTGGCTCGATGCTTCGCTCGTGTAGCGCTTGGAGGATCTGGCGATAGCGGTCTAGCACGTTCCGGTCAAAGATTCCCGGCCGTGGTTCAACACGGCTCCATTCAATCGATAGGCGATGGGCGTTTGTGCCCAATGCGGCCGCCTGGTTCAGGTCGCGTTCAGCGTCTTCCCACCAATTGCACGCCCGGCCGGATCTGTCCTCGTATGCGATCCGGCCCGGTTGTTGCTCCCAAGCCCACCAGTCGTTGTTGGTGTTATTTCCTTCGACCTGATGACTGCTGGTCGCGGTGCCCCAGCGAAAGTCTCTTGGGAAACAGAAGGTGGCCTTTAGCATCATATCTCTCGGGTCCCGGCATCGCACCGGTCAAGCCATCTGTTGGAACAACTGTACCACACGCCGCAGTCCGGGTCAATCAGTGTCACTAGGCTTCGGACACAAGCTGTTTTTGCGACCATGTCAAGGGATTGGGGGGTGGGTGCACCCACCCCCCCCGCTTGCCTCCTTAGCCGGCCGGTAGGCGGAAAATGATGATTGTCCGAACTCTTGTCTGAACATCAGGTGTCAGTGAGAGTGTCGAAAAACAGCCAAGACGACCTTCCCGTCAAAGCGGCGCTCCGCAAAAAACGGAAAACTGGTAGGGTGGGATTGAGGGCGTGGACAACGAGCCTGCGGCGGGGGATGGAGATGACCAAGGGGTCATGGAGGGATAGCAACTCCTGACCGGGCCGTCGGGAAGGCACACCATCGATTCAGGCGATGGCAGGGCGTCCATCTGCTCCGCGAAGTGCTTTCCGGATGTATGGCACAAAGGATGCCGGAAACAATGTCGGGCACCGCCGCTCAATCGTCAACTGGTTGTCAGCTAGGGTAGAATGCCCGGGAGACCAACTGCGGTATAATGGGATGAGTGTCCGGGGCATGCAACGCTGACTTGCTGTGAGCGTATAGGCTATGATGAGGTGGCAAGGACTGTGTGGTGTATTCACTGCGGCTCTGAACTGCGCGTAATCGCGCGATTCTGTCATCGATGCGGTGCATCCCAGGTATCTTCTCTGACCGCACCCAACCACACCCGTCCAGTTCGGCCGGGGGATACCTTTCAGGCCGGCCGTTATCAGATCGTTCGTTCGCTTGGCCGAGGTGGGATGGGGGCCGTCTATCTGGCGGACGATACTCGCTTGGTGCGCAGATGCGTGGTCAAGGAGATGTTGCCGGACTACACCTCGCCGGAAGAACGCCGCAAGGCTGAGGCTGACTTTCAACGTGAGGCCCGCACCTTGGCCTTGTTGAACCAGCCGGGCCACCCGAACATCCCGGGGATATTCGATTATTTCGTCGAGAATGACCGCCACTACCTGGTGATGAAATTCATCGGCGGCGAGAACCTGGAACAGCGGTTGGAGCGACATGGGCGGCCGCTGCCGGAAGCGGAGGTAATCGAATGGGCCATTCAAGTGTGCGATGCGCTGGCATACATGCATGCACGCAGGGCAGAGCCTGTCATCCATCGCGATATCAAGCCGGCCAACCTGATTCTTGATGAAGGCGGTCGCCTCTGGCTGGTGGATTTCGGGTTGGTGCGGGCGATGCCCGCCCGTGACGGCAGTTCTGACAATGACGGGGGCAAGGCGCGTGGTACCATCGCGATCGGCACCCCCGGCTATAGCCCGCAGGAACAGTGGCTCCAGGAACCCGAACCCCGCTCTGACATCTATGCGCTGGGGGCAAGTCTCCATCACTTGCTGTCCGGCGAGGACCCGCGCGATGCCTTTGCCGAAGAGCAGGTGCTGACCCCGGCCATGGTGCTCGGGGCGGCTCGGTTCCCGCCGATCCGCAAACTGAACAAGAGGGTCTCCTCCGCACTCGAGCGGGTCATTGGGGCAGCGATGGAGCCGGAGGTTTATCAACGGCCGACAGCGGCCGAGCTCAAGACCGAACTGGAAGCGATCGCCCGCCGGCCGGGAACCCAACCGTTTACCTTCAAGTCCGGCGACATTGCCAATTCGGTAAAGGCACTGGTACAGATATGCGACTCCCAGTGGGCCACAGGCAGGCATCACCTCTTGCGAGGGGATATCGAACACTGGCTCAAGACCATCGGCCGGTACGACCTGGCCAGCAAAACCGAGGCCCTGAGGTCGGCCATGGATGATAAGGATCTGAAACTAGAGACCGTACTCCAGCTGCTCGATCCCGACCTGCCGATGCCGGTCCTGCGGACAAGCCACCAGCACGTAGAGTTGCGCAAGATGGGAATCGGCCGCTGGGGGGAGACGCTGATGCTCTTTAACCAGCAGCGCGGCTACAAGGGTGGCAAGCTAATCCCAAACGTCTCCTGGCTGGACCTGTCAACAGAGCGCTTCCGGCTGATTGGCAAGGGCGGCCGGCAGGAAATCGACCTGTCGGTTGACTATCGCCGTATCCCCTTTGGCCGGCGGCACGAAGGCGAGCTCGTCGTCAAGCCAAGCCAGGGACAACCTCGGCGGGTGTCATTCCGGCTGGAAATGAGCATGATGGATTTCGGTGCTCAGATCATACGGGTGATGGGCAGAGGAACGGGGCAACTACACCGAGATATCAGGAAGGTGCATCGCAAAGTGCGGCGGCCGATCGAGTTCCACCTGGCCAATGTCTTTCTTGGCGCTTTGCTGGGCCTGGTCGCTCTGCAAGGGGCGGGGCTTGCCGTCGCCGGGGCGGTGACCGGCCCGATTCTGCTCTATACCATCCTGCTGAGTGGACTCTGGGGTAGGGGGGTCATCAAAGCCGCGCGGCGCCTGGGAAAGGACTAGACTGGCGCTCCATGGCAACCGCCGCCAGAACCTGCCCCCACTGTGGGACTGTGAACCGGGCGGTCGCCCGCCTCTGCAAGCGGTGCAGCGCCCCGCTGGTCGGCGGCGCGGTCCAGAGTTGCGCCAGGTGCCGCCATCGCACCGAGCCGGGGGCGCGCTTTTGCCGCAACTGTGGGGCGCCTCAGCCACGGCCGTGCCATCAATGCGGAACCGCGATCCGGCCGGCAGCGCGTTTCTGTCGCAAGTGTGGGGCCCGGGCCCCTCGCATAGAGCCGCTCTGCTCCCGTTGTGGCACCCCCAACCGGCCACTCGCCCGCTTTTGCCGCCGTTGCCGGGCGCGGTTGACTGGTGGGCCCGCGCCGGCCATGCGGCCACCTCGCTTTGGCACCGGCAGGATGCCCAGCCGATCGATCCTCAACAACCGTTACATCATCTTGCAGAAAATCGCCCAGGGAGGCATGAGCGCTATCTACCGCGGGATCGACAAGCAACGACCGGGCGTCACCTGGGCCATCAAGGAGATGAGTGAGACTGCCATCTCCCCTGGCGAGAGGGCAGAGACAGTGGAGGCGTTCCGGCGTGAAGCGGTCATGCTGCGAGCTTTGGATCACCCAAACCTGGTCAGCGTTGTGGACGTTTTCCGGGACCCGGACAAGCGGCGCTGGTATATGGTGATGGAGTTCATCGAGGGCAAGACGCTGCTGCAGATCATGGAAGAGTCCGCCGGCCTTTTGCCGGAGCGGCGCGTGCTCAGTTGGGCAGCGCAGATCTGCGATGTGCTGCACTTTCTGCACACCCAGAGCCCACCGATCATCTACCGCGACATGAAACCGAGCAACGTAATGGAGCAAGATGGAAACGGCGTGTGCAAGGTGATTGACTTTGGCATTGCGCGTTTCTGGAAGCCCGGCCGCACCAAGGACACGCTCATCCTGGGCACGCCGGGATATGCGCCCCCAGAGCAATACGGCAAGGGGCAGACCCAGGCCGCCTCCGATGTGTATGCTCTGGGCGCCACTTTGCACCACCTGCTAACCGGCCGGGACCCGGAGAGCAAACCTTTCAAGTATCCCCTGGTTCGTCAGCTCAACCCACGTGTCTCGCCCCGTACCGAGGCAGTCATCAGAAAAGCGACCCAGATCAAGCCGGCAGACCGGTATCAGACAATCGCGGCGCTCAAGACGGCCCTCTTGCCTCCGGAACCCGCTGGCCGGCCGTCTGATCCGGTGGCGGCCTTGATCCGGCTCTTGTTCGGTCGGTCATCGCCGTAGGTGCGAGTGGCCCGTCACCGCAGCCAGGGTACAATTGCGAGCATGGATCTCTTTGAACACGGTCGCCGGCGGCAAATCGAACAGGAGCAGCCACTGGCGGCGCGCATGCGGCCGCGCACACTCGAGGAATTTGTGGGTCAGGAGCACATCGTTGGCCCAGGCCGGCTGCTGCGCCGTGCCATCCAGGCGGATCAGCTCTCCTCGCTCATACTCTACGGTCCGCCCGGGACTCGGAAGACCAGTCTGGCGATGGTCATAGCAAACACTACGCGCAGCCACTTTATCACCATCAACGCCGTCTTGGCGGGGGTCAAGCAAATCCGAGCAGCGATTGCTGACGCACAGGAGAGGCGCAGCCTATACAATCAACGCACGACTCTGTTTGTGGACGAGGTCCACCGCTGGAACAAGGCCCAGCAAGATGCCCTTCTCCCCTGGGTGGAGAACGGTACCCTCATTCTGATCGGCGCCACCACCGAGAACCCCTATTTCGAGGTCAACCGGCCCCTGGTCAGCCGCAGCCGGATCTTTCAGCTCGAGCCGCTGGTAGAGGATGATCTCTATGCCATCGCCCGGCATGCGCTGGCGGACAAGGAGCGCGGCTATGGCAAGCTTGATGTAAAGATCGATGATGACGCGCTGGCCCACCTGGTGGATATTGCCAATGGCGATGCGCGCGGCGTGCTCAATGCCCTAGAGTTGGCGGTCGAGACAACTGTGCCAGCTGCAGGAGCGAATGGACAACTCATTCACATCACTCTGGAGGTAGCTGAAGAGAGCATTCAGCGACGGGTTGTCCTCTATGACAAAGAGGGCGACTATCATTTTGACACCATTAGTGCCTTTATCAAGTCCTTGCGTGGGTCTGACCCGGATGCAGCGATGTACTGGCTGGCCAAGATGGTCTATGCTGGAGAAGATTCGCGCTTTATCTTTCGGCGGATGCTGATCTTTGCCAGCGAGGATGTGGGACTGGCCGACCCCAATGCTTTGCGGGTTACAGAGGCGGCGGCGGCATCTTTTGATCGTGTGGGACTGCCGGAAGGGCGTTTTCACCTGGCGCAGGCCGCACTCTATCTGGCCACAGCCCCCAAATCCAACTCGACGCTGGCCTTCTTTGACGCTCTCTCGACCGTGGAAGGCGAGGGTAATGGCGAGGTGCCCAGCCACCTGCGGGACGGTAGTCGGGACAAGGAGGCGTTCGGCCACGGCAAAGGATACCTCTATCCCCATGCGTACCGTGACCATTGGGTGGCGCAGCAGTACCTGCCGGATGCGCTGCAGGGCAAGCTCTTTTACCAACCCTCCGACCAGGGTTATGAAGCCAGCATCAGCGAGGAGGTGGCCCGGCGCCGCGAGGCGCAGTTGGCGGCGATGCTGGAGGCCGGCGGTCCGACGGGGCTGCCGCAAGTGCTTACCTTTACGCCTGCAGACAAGGCCCGCGACCGCTGGTTGGCGCGAACGGCAAGTGGGGCGGGAGAGCGATTAGCCTCGCTGCGAGATCGTGTTCTGGATGCGGCCGGCATCCAACGCCATCACCTGGTGCTGGACCTCAACGCTGGATCGGGACTGCTTGCGTGGGATGCGGTGCGCCGCGCGCCGGAGGGAGGGATATGGTCGCTGGCGGCCGACATCGAGGTGGGGGAGACGCTGCGCCAGCAGGCTCGCCGGCTGGCCGAAGTGGAACGGCCAGCAGTGTTGATCGGCGACCTATCCGAATTGCCCGACTTGTTGACGTTGCGCGGAGAGGGCGAGGTTCGCTTTGACGCCATCGTCGGGCGGAACGTTCTCACACGCCGGCCGGACAAGGCGGCAGATCTCCAGTTGGTGGCCGGCCTATTGCGGGGTGGCGGCACGCTCTCGCTGGCCGAGACGGTGCCGCGCCACGCCCAACGGGTTACTGCGTTGGTAGAGATGGATTCCATGGCCGCCGACCTGGCCGGCCGGGTACAGGCCGCCGAGGAAGCCATCTACACCGACCCGGCCGACCCGATGGTGAACTGGGATGTGGACGACCTGGTGGCGGCGTGCGAGGCGGCCGGACTTGAGGTCATCCTGGCAGAGAGCGAGCGGGAGACGACGGAACGACGGATCACCCGGGCCGAATTGGACCGTTGGTTTGCGCCGGAGGAGAGGGGGCACCGAGCCAGTTATGCCGGGCACCTGCGGCGAGCCATCACCGCCGATGAGTTGATGCGGGTTCAGGCTCTGTACACCGATCAGTTGTGCGACCAAGTGGTGCCGTGGCAAAGCACCACGCTCTATCTGGTGGCGCGGTCCTCCCGGCAGCAAAGTTAGAGTCCTTGCGGCCGCAGCGCAGCACTCCCGGATGGTGGGCGCAAACGAAACTGGATGAAATCCAGACCGAGTTGCGGCTCGGGCGGACTGGGTGTTGTGCCCATAGAGGACATCCCATCTCTCCGTTTTCATCGGCTTGGGTCATGAACCGCTGCGAGTCGACAGAGACTTTCGCTATTGGGAGAACCCTGTGCTTTGGTATATACTCGGGGCGAGGAGGGAGATGACACCGTTGCGTCCAGTCCTCGCCATTAGTCTGATCGCTACGATCCTGTTCCTGGCCACTCCAACTGGCGTCGCCGGGCAGGAATCGGACCCTGCTCCAGCCCAGGATCAGTTCGTCCACCTGGTCCAACGTGGAGAGAATCTCTTTCGTATCTCTCTGCGCTACGGGGTGGCGATGGATGTGATCATGGCTGCCAACGGGCTGGTTGACGCGCACCGGATCTTTGCCGGTCAGAATCTCATTATCCCGGGCGGCTCCGACAGCGCGCCAGATGCAGATCCTGTGGCGACACCGATGGACGGCGCCTATGCTGTGCAGTGGGGAGACACGTTGACCGGCATCGCGCTGCGTCATGGTGTTACCATCTGGTCGTTGATCGAGCTAAACGCACTATCGAGCCCCTATGCCATCTATGTGGGGCAGCAGTTGATCATCCCCGGGGCGGGTTCTGAACCGGCAGTCGAGGCTCATGACGTGAATGCGCCGCCGGACGCGCCTCCGGCTCCACCGCCGGACCCGCCTTTGGCGGGGGACAATACCTATCTCGTGCGTCGTGGTGACACGTTGTTCCGGATAGCGCGGCGACACGGAACCACCACCGTTGCGCTGGCTTACCTGAATGGCATTGCCAATCCCTCTGCCATCTACGCCGGACAGGTACTGCGCCTGACCGGGACGCCGCTGGCCCCCACTGGCGCCGGTGGGCGAATTCTGATCGATCTGTCGGAGCAGCACCTGTATGCCTTTGAGGGGGATCAGTTGATCTACTCTTTCGTGGCCTCGAGCGGGGCCGCACCCACCTACACTCGCACGGGCGAGTTCTGGGTGCAGAGCAAGATCCCCAATGCGTACGGGGCGACCTGGAGCCTTTGGATGCCCCATTGGCTGGGCATCTATTGGGCGGGCGGGAGCGAGAACGGTATTCATGGCCTGCCGATCCTGCCCAATGGCCAAACCTTGTGGGCAGGCTACCTGGGCACGCCGATCTCGTATGGGTGCGTTGTGCTGGGCACGTCCGAGGCCCAGTCGTTGTACTATTGGGCCGAGATCGGGACGCCGGTAATCATCCAGCCGTAGCGCGGCCGGGTGAAGAACCGACGACCAACAACGCGCTGCTGGCGCTGGTCACCCTGCAGGAAAAGCTATGAGTGTGTGTCCGTTCAACGATTCCCCGAAGGAGAGCCACCATGACGCCACGAGAACGTGTTCTGGCCGTGTTAAGCGGCCGGCAGCCGGACCGCGTCCCGAAAATGGCCAATTTCTACCCCGAGACCCTACCGGAACTGGGCGAACGGGCGGCGGAGGGGGACTTTTTTGGGACGGACATACGCT
>WSZX01000269.1 GCA_013139935.1 Ardenticatenales bacterium | reverse complement strand
GGTAGGGTCTGGGGGTGGAGCGGTAGCAGTAGGCTCTGTCTGCCCGCCAACATTACAGGCCAGACTGGCGATGAGAAGCATGACTAGAAAAACACTGATCCAACACAAGGGTCGCCTTTCCATTGCTCCTCCTACTCTCAGAACAAACTGAGGACGTGACACTGATCGCTCGGCGATAAAATCGACCTCAACTCTGCGGGCGCGGCCCTGGCGAAACAAACGCTTTCAGTCAAGGGGCCATGCCGAACTTGACCCTGCCGGTCCTGCAATCACAGACGAAACTCTGGGGAGTGCGGGTCGTTTTGCGATCCACACTTCCCCGGTTTCCCTTTCGTGTCCGTCCGGATCGGGCCGAACTCGGTGAACCTCGGGCCAAGAACCGTACCGGCGATTGGTGAATCAGCCCAGTCATCCGAACAAGGCCACCAGCGAATCGTCGAGAGAAGTGATTCGTGCCCGAGCAAGCCGGGCCATCTTAGAGTCAGCAGCCAATCGGCCTAGTCGATGGTGAGGCTCAGCTCGTATTCGGCATAGGCCTCCCACCAATCACTGACAAGGATGCTGTGGGTGCCCGTGGTGAGAAGCTCATACTCTGCGATCATCTCTGGCTCATCCGAGCCAGCCTCATCGAGGTCAAACAGGAATTCCCCATCCGGGTCGATCAAGGCGAGTTGCAGGTCTGCATCGTCCGTCAGCGGCGTCACAGCGATAGAGACAACGTCACCCGCTGCCCCCTCAAAGAGCCACTCGTGGAGGTACTTGCCCTCAGGCAGCGTCCCTTGCCATACCTCATCATGGGCGATATCGCCCATCTCTATCCGCTCGTATTCGCTCCCTTCCTCGCCGAAATCCACCACCAGCGCATAGTCGCCAGCGACATCCCAGTACTCATCCACAACCACGAGGTATTCGCCGGCGATTTCCAGCAGCAGACCGGCTACTGTCTCCGCCTCTCCGCTAAAGCCATTGTCCAGTTCGTCAACCGGCGTGCTTCCATCGGGGGCGATCACGAGCAGAGTGACATCTTGTCCCTCTCCCGGAGTGAGAATGATGTCCACCACCTCTCCGCCGGACGCAACGATGATCCAGGCATGTTCTTCGGCCTCAGCCAAGGTCGCCTCAACCTGCTCACCAATGGTGATCTCGCCCATCTCGGTCACCCCGGGCGGAAC
This sequence comes from Ardenticatenales bacterium, assembly GCA_013139935.1. GTDB lineage: Bacteria > Chloroflexota > Anaerolineae > Promineifilales > UBA4811 > GLR113. The sequence continues at coordinate 18,678 of WSZX01000269.1, read as the reverse complement.
GATCGCGCCGACCGATGCATCCCCTCCCAAGAGCTCCAGTTCGTACTCGCCGGGCTCGTCAAAGAACTCCTCGACCAGCAAGCTGTACTCACCATCAGCCGGCAGTTCGTAGTTCACGAGGACTTCAGCCTCGCCCGCAAAGGCATCGTCAACGTCGATGAGCACAGTGCCATCCGGATCCAGCAGTTGGAGCGTAACATCCATTCCCTCCCCAAGGGGGGTCAGAATCACGGTCACGTACTCACCAGCAGCACCATCGAACGTCCACAGGTGGGGGTCGCCTCCGGCAAACTCATCAGCGACGAGATCACCGTACACCAGATAGCTACGCCACTCGCCCTCGGCCGGCGGTGTGATATCAAAGCCAAAGCCGGCGCCTTCAAAGAGCTCAATCGACTCTAGGATAGCATCCACGGTGTTTGCGTGCTCATCCCACAGTTCTTCTGGGCTGACAGCCACCACAATGGCCGCCTGTTCGCCGTTACTGAAGAGGGCAAACAGGCCATGGATCGTATCACTACCGTCAGCCGCACGGAACTCGATCAATTGGACCGGGACGCCGTTGATTGTGGTCTCGACAGGGGCGCCCACCAGTTCCACGTCGCCGCTGGCACCAAAGTCCTCGGCCATCTCACCAAGCATGTCTGGCGAGAATTCATCCACTTCCATGTCGTCGGCCGGACCGGCCATGACGAACATGGTCACTCCATCCGGCATCTCCTCGGTCCCGCCAAAAGGGTCCACCTCGGCCGCGCTGGAGAGGAGGATGAGAAAGCCAGCGTCGGTGTAGAACCAGTCCTCAGGGTGCGACAAACGCACTCCACTGACTTCGCTCTCAGCCGAGACCATGTCGCCCGGCTGGGAGTCAGTATCCACCTCTTCCACGGGCTTGGGCTCCATGGTGGACGCAGGCGGGGTACCAGTGTCAAAGCCGGCGCCTTCAAAGAGTTCAATCGATTCTAGGATCGCATCCACGGTGTTTGCGTGCTCATCCCACAGTCCTTCTGGGCTGACAGCCACCACAACGGCCGCCCGTTGGCCGTTATTGAAGAGGGCAACCAGGCCATGGATCGTATCGCTGCCTTCAGCCGCTCGGAACTCCATCAATTGGACGGGGACGCCGTTGATTGTGGTCTCGACAGGGGAGCCCACCAGTTCCACGTCGCCGCCGGCGCCGAATTCCTCGGCCATCTCACCAAGTATGTCTGGCGAGAATTCTTCCGCTTCCACCTGGTCGGCCGGACCAGCCATTACGAACATAGTCACTCCATCCGGCAGCTCCTCGGTCTCGACAAATGTGTCTGCATCAGCCGCGGTGGAGAGGAGGATGATAAAGCCAGCGTCGGTGTAGAACCAGTCCTCAGGATGCGACAAACGCACTCCTCTGGCTTGGCTCTCGGCCGAGACCATGTCGGCCGGCTGGGAGGCAGTATCCACCTCTTCCGCGGGGGGCTCAGGCGTGGCGGTCGGCGGCACCGGGGTCGCTGTGGGCGGGATGGGGGTTGATGTCGGCTCTTCCTCGCCTCCAATACTGCAGGCGAGGCCGGCCATCAACAGAAACACCAGCAAAAGACCGATCCAGTACATTAACCTACGCATTTCGTCCTCCTTGCACAAGCTGCCAGCTTGAGTCGAGCCCTACTCTCCCCAGGTACGAGGGGAAGAATAGGCTAATCTATCACAGCAGAACCAGGGACGCAATGGTACTGGGCTCCTACTTGCGACGGGACCCAAGTGCTGAACTGCCGGTGGGTTGAGCAGCGCTGAACTACTTCCGCCCTGAGTGCCTTTGAGTGAGACTGCCGTGCTCTTTCGGCTCTAGTTGCCCGGCACCTGGCAGTCGGTGCCCAGAATAAGCTCGATGTCGTACTCGCCATCCGGGTTCGTGCCTCCAAAAATGCTTCCGGCCGAGACTTGCAGCAGCTCGGCCAAGAGGTTGACAGTAGCCGTCTTTCCTCCATAGTCGATGATCTGAGTAATCTCCTGATTCTTCTCCTGGGCATCATCAAGGCCCGCAATGGTGAAACCGAGCGATTCAAGGTACTGGGCGGTCTCGCCTGCCAGCCCAGGTGTCCAGGTGCCGTTAAGCACCAGGATGGCCGCTGCCTCGGCTCGCATTTGGGCTGCCAGATCAATCTCTGTCTCTGGCGTTACAGGAGGCGAGAAAAAGGCGTCGCGCAACTCTCGGATCTTCTCACGAATGGGGACCAATACCTGCGCCCCGTCCATCAGGGTTTGGTCAATGACATAGTTGTGGTCGATGACGGCGAGGTGGACATCCTCCCGAGGGATTTCGGTTGCCAACCATGCCAGCCCAAGCGCCTCCTGGTATGTCATATCAGTGGTGACATTGTGTTCAAAGGCAGTCCAGAGGTCTGGAGCCCGGGTGAACAAGGCGAAGTTCTGCTGAAGCATTCGGTCCAAGACGGCCATAATGACGGCCTGCTGGCGACCCGCTCGATCGAAATCGGCTCCAAACGTCGCCCTGGTGCGGGCGTACTTTAGCGCAATGTTGCCATCCAACAGATGATGCCCGGCCGGCAAGTAGAATGGGTCGTACCCGTAACACCGGTCGGGATAGTCTGGGTCGTTGATGGTCTCCGGCACATCCAGTTCAATCCCGCCGATCAAGTCAATAGCCTGGATAAAGGCATCATAGTTGACGGTGACAAAGTGATGAACATGGATTCCCAGGTTGAGTTGAACCGTCTCTACCGCGAGCGCTGCCCCTCCGCCCGGGTAGTCGCGAATCTCACCGGTGTGAAAGGCGGTGTTGATCCGGTCGTTTCCAAAGCCGGGAATCGGAACCCACAGATCGCGAGGGATGGAAAGCAGGCCAGCCGTTCTGCCCAGCGGATCGACCGTCACCAGAATCATCGTATCGGAACGATGCGGCTCGTCGACAAGGCTGCACGGTTGGTCAACGCCAAGCACCAAGACGGTGACCCGGTCCGTCGGACGGATCCCGGCCGGAGACGGCCCGATCTCTTCCGGGTTGGCGCCAGGGTTCTCCTCTCCCTCCTGGCTGGGCATGTCAGGGTTCACACCACCCGACGCCTCCCCTGGAGAGATGGGTTCAGGTACCAGTACAAAAGGTGCAGTGGCGACCAAGTCCTCCACTACCTGAAACAGGACAACGCCGGCGAAAACTGCAACCGCCACAAAAACCGCCCCTATTATGCCCAGCGCCCACAAGGGCAACGTGAACCCCTGGTCCCGCTGCGGCGACCGAGTGCCAGTACGATGAACCTTTCTTGCCTTACTCACCATTTGTCACGTTATCCCAGGCAAACCGGAGAAATCGCTCTCGCGTGATTATACCGCAGTCCAGCAGCGGCACAATGGTTAGATCTGGGCTTCGGACATGAGTTCGGACACAACCTGTTTTCGCGACCGTGTCAAGGGATTGGGGGGTGTGTGCAGGGCGCGAAGCGCCCTGCACACACCCCCCGCTTGCCCTTTCTAGGGAGGCCAGCAGGCGGAAAATGACGATTGTCCGAACTCTTGTCCGAACATCAGTTAGATCTGAGAGTGTAGAAAAACAAGCGAGGCGCCGTCCACTCTGCAGTTCCGCTGGGGACGGGGAAAGCTGGCGGGGAAAACCGTGAAAAGGCAACTGTGCGAATCCGGCGACGCCAGCTCCCGGTAATGTGACAACCCTATTGAAGGCTGGCAACAAACACCTCATTCCCGCCGGTCGCATAGAGCCGCAGCAGCGGCGCTTCCTGAACATAGATATCCGTAATCTGCGCAAATGGATCCACCGTGTCAGCTCCCTTGGCCCGATACTGAGCCCAGAACAACCCCTGCTGTGTCGTCTGCACAATTCGGCCAGAGCCAGCATCAGCGATGTAAAAGAAGGGATTCAACCCGGTCACACTGCAATAGATGGCTGTGGGCGCTACCAGTGGCTCTCGCAGATCATCAAGGGAGAACTGTTTCCGCTCACCGCCGAAGAATTTGGTCACCGCGCCATCGCTCCCCAGTAGATACAGATTGCCATCTCGGTCAATCGTTATGTCCAGCATCTGAGACAAGTCGATGTCATTCGCTGGGTCGTCATCCTGGTTGGCCAGGAATTGATAGGCTGAAGGCCCATCTGGAAACCCACCATCGATCGCATCAAACCTCCAGATCTGGCGGGCCCCCGTATCCAGTACATAAAGCTTGTCGCCATACACAGAAATGGCGGCCGGCGTGTCCCAGGCTGGCGGGAGGACCAGGCGCGAGGAGCGGACATCCCCCCAGGAAGGACGGTAGCTCAGTAACAGGCCAGAAGCGTCCAAGGCGGCGACTGCTTCCTCGCGAATGCCACCAGTCTTCTTGAGCCAGGTTACATCCACCAGGTCTCCGATCGCATTTGCGCCCACTGCCTGATCCTTGAACATCAGTATCTCAGGTTCTCCCTCTCCGACTGGCTGCAATTCACTCTCCAACAAATGCTTGTAGACCCGGTCAAGGCCGAAATCGAGAACATACACTGCCAGGCTTTGGACGGTGAGGGCCACCGGCGCCGCATCCCCCGCGTATCTGTACAATGGGTGCACTATCAGACGCGTGATCTCGTCCAGCACGTCCATCGCCTGGTTGGCCTGCTCCCTGAACTGAAGCACCGTTTCATGCGATGGACGAAAAGCCATCGCCTCGTCGGAAAGCGCTAACACCCGCTGCCAGTGAGCCCTGGCCGCAAGCTCATCGCCGGCGGCTGCCTGGGCAAGCTGGCTCTCCTGCTCCATCTGAAACAACGTTTCCTGGAATTGCTCCGAGCGCCCGCGCTGCAAGAAAACCGTGAGGACGACCACGGCGACCAACACGGGAATGGCAACCGCGAGCAAGCCGAGCGCGGCCGGAGACGGACCGCGATCCTTCTTCACTGCCTGACCGCCGGCCGCATCCCCCTCAAAAAGCCGCTCAAGCAACCGGCCCAAGCCACCGGTCAGCCGAGCCATCCCCGACGCAACGCCAGAGGCCACCTTGCGAGCGCTCTCCTCGACATCAATCTCAATGCCGGGACGTTGCGGTACACTGGTAGCGGAAGGCAGGGGGTGCTCTGGAATGGATGCAGCAACTGGTGGCGCTGGCGCCGGCGCCGGCTCTGACTCGGATCGGGCCCGCCTCTTGAATTTGGACGGCTCGCGGGGCGCGAACTCGATCAGCATCAAGCGCGCGTGCGCATCACTCGCCGCTGTACAGAGCCCGGCCAGGCTTTCTATCCCGGCCGCAACCCCCCGGTAGGTCAATGCCGGCCCTATCTGCTCGTCAGTGTGCGTGCCGAATTCGGGGTCAGCCAAGAGGACCACATCCCCCGGGTGCACCCAACTGTGATGAAAGCGGGTGTCCACTCCGTATCCAACTCCCAGTGGGGTGACATGCCCCGGTGGCCGGACAGGCAATCGCTCAAGGCGCCCCTGGTGAGCGACGAACGCCAGTGCGGGACCCGCTTGGCTGATGAAAACCTCCTCGTCGCGCAACACTGCGCAGGTGACCCCCCCCTGCTGCTTGTCCACTCCCTGCACACGCACATTGTGACGCATGAGGTATTCGTTGGCCGCTCGAATGGCCTGCCGCAAAGCAGCGGTGACGCTTCCGCCAGCGAGAAAGTAGGCGCTGGCCAATGCGTCCACGACTCCACGATAGAGTGTGGCCGTCGGCGTTTCCCGACTAGACAAGATCAGATGCACAAAGAGCATGTCTCGGTTCCGGCCGCGCGCCGGCCGGTCTGGCGGCATTTCGACCCGGACGCCAGGCACATCGCCTTCTACCCGTTTGCCGTCTTGAATACAGAGACGGCCAATGATTGCTTCAAGTTCCATGGTTATCCACCCATCAAAAGTGGCGGCCACTCAATCTCGACTGGTACCCGTCTGTCGTCGCAAACATCATGCCAGTTTACCCCCCATCAGCGGAAGTTTCACATCCTTATGGGATTCGTACCCAAGTTCGGACACCAGGGCAGGAGCGCCATGTCATAGACACGTCGGCGGACACGACAGCACTTGGGCGGAGTGTGAGTGGCTCTGCGGCCCAGGCTCCGTCTGTGTCGGCATCACTCATCTTGGTCCGCAATCATGTCCAACGCCCCGATCCCTTGGTCGCCCGCCTCAGCGGGATGGGCACTATGGGGCCGGCGAGGGGAGCAGAAGGTTGTCCAACTGATCAGTCACAGCCATTAGCGAGGGGAAAACCCAGTCGGCCATCCTCAGGTCCAGTTCGGCGGTCAGTTCGTTGGGAACCGCCACACAGCGCATTCCGGCCGCCTTGGCGGCGGACACGCCTATGGGGGAATCCTCCAACGCCAGGCAAGAGGCGGCCTGTCTGCCCAGTTCCGCGGCCGCGGCCAGGTAGATATCCGGCGCAGGCTTGCCGCGCACGACGTCGTCGCCGGTGACAATGGCGGCAAAACCATCAGCCACCCCGACGGCCCGCAACGCCATAAGTGCACAGTCCAGCCCGCTCGACGTTGCCACCGCCCTGGGCAGTCCGCGCGCGTCGACCGCGCGGAGCAGATCCGAGAGGCCGGGCATCGGGCGCAGATTGCTGTCCAGCAAAGCCATGAATATGCGTTTCTCTTCGGCCGCGATCTGCGGGGCCGGTAACGGCAATCCAAACCGCTCTTTGACCAGAAGGGAGCTATCCGCCAGCCGCAGGCCAAACATAGCATTGATGGTCTCTTGATCAAGCGTGTGGCCGTGCCGCGCCAGCAGCGTCCGCCACGCCTGCTTGGCCAGCGGCTCACTGTCCACCATCAGACCATCAAGATCGAATATGACTGCCTCAACGGACATAAGCGTTTCCATAGTGTACACATCGTTCCATCTGCACAGAACAATTGTATCGCCGGCCGACCTTCCGTCAAACTCCACTGTAGAGGATGTAGAGATACATACGCTACGCCCTCCCCTCGGCAGTTCCGCCGCTGCAATGAGGAAAGCTGGCAGGGGTGGACGGGAGAGAGTGGCAGAGGGAACGACGCCCTGTCCTCTCTTTGGCACCGGGGCAAGCCCTTGCCATCCATACTCCTTTCTGATAAAATCCGCCCCGTTGCGCTGTGGGGCTGATTGCTTCTCTGCGCTTTTCGCTCCCGGCAAGCATCCCCTATTGGGCGGCCTGCTTCGACCGGCGGCAAACCCAGGAAAAGGAGGATGTGATCGTGCGTGACTATGAGCTAATCTTTGTGATTCAGCCAGATCTGGAGGATGAAGACCGCACAGTCCTGGTTGAGAACATCCATGACATGGTTTCAGCAGTGGGAGGCCAGGTCACCAAGGTGGATCATTGGGGACAACGAAAGCTGGCCTACCCGATCCGCAAGCTCAAGCATGGTTTCTACGTTCTCATGAACCTTTCTCTCCCAGCGGATGGCACTCGCGAGCTTGAACGGCGTCTGCAAATCACCGAGCATATCTTGCGCTATTTGACCGTCAGATTGGAAAGCTGACCAGAGACATTCCGTTGTGCGGCCAACTGCGCCGTGCCCGGATTATGGCTGAGTGAGACCAGGAGGTTCCAGTGTCAGAAAGCTATAGGCGTAGTAGAGGACGGAGACAAAGACCTCGATTCTGTGCCTTTTGTGCAGACAAGGATGCCCAGATCGACTACAAACAGCCAGGTGGGTTGCGTCGATACATGTCCGGCAGGGGAAAGATGCGGCCGCGGCGCCAGACGGGGCTCTGCGCAAAGCATCAACGCAAGTTGGCGCAGGCCGTCAAGCGAGCGCGCCATCTGGCCCTGTTGAGCTTTGCCGGCCAAGCGCGCGAGTGATCCGGCCGGACAGAGCCCGCATGGGAGTCAGGCGCTGCCTCGTTCTCCCCATTGCATAATGTGAAAAAGATGGCCAAACGCAACCCTCCGACACAGGAAAAAGAGACCGTACTCACAGCCAAGCAGATCGCGCGTTCCCGCCGCGAGAGAAAAGCTCGCCGGCAGATCATGATAGCTTCGGGCGTGCTTACGGCCATAGTGGTCGTGATACTAGGGGTGGGCCTGGTCAACGAACTGATCGTCAAGCCTGGACAGCCGGTCGCTACCGTGGGCGATATCGAGATCAGCACTGCCGATTTTCAGGACCGGGTCCGCCTCGAGCGTGGACAGACAATCAGCCTAATCCTCCAGTACGCCGAATTGCTTGGGGTTGAGCAGGTATATGGCATCGCGGCTCAATTGGACGAGTATGAGACGATTGGCGAGCAAGTGCTCGACAATATGGTGAGCGAGGTACTGATTCGCCGGGCGGCCGACCAGATACCACTGCGGGTCTCGGTCGAGGAGGTATCGACCATGTTGGAGGAGCGGGAGGCATATTATCGCAGTGGCACTCCCACTCCATTGCCAACCTTCACCCCCTGGCCGTCCCCAACGCCCATCACTGCCACCGACACGCTCCCCACACCGTTCCCCTCCATCACACCTCGCCCGTCCCCAACTGTGGTCACGCAGGACGCATATGAGGATCTCTTCCGCCAGCGCTTGCGTTCAATGGAAACGGATGAGGAGACTTATCGCGCGGCCATCGAAATGTCGCTTCTCGTGGAAAAGGTGCGAGCGTGGCTGATGGAAGATGTCCCGCCGATGGAAGATCAACTGCAACTGGACGTGATGCTCTTTACCACCGAGGAAAAAGCAGACGAGTATCTGGCGCGGCTTGAGGAAGGCGAATCGTTTGATCGTCTTGTTAGCCAGGTGTGGGGAGACCCAGATAGCGAGGGGGTTGACGCCACCTCGGTACCCTGGATACCCTTTGAAGAGCTTGCGGCGGACCTGGGGATCACAGTTGCCCAGTTGGCCTTTCCGCTGCCGGTGGACACCCACAGCCCTGTCATTGAGAGCAGTGAAGGAGAATACGTGCTCCTTCAAGTCACAGGACACGAGCAACGCGAGTTGAGCAGCAGCATCCTGAGTCGACGAGAGGAGAATCTCTACACATCGTGGCTGGAAGGTCTCCTAGAGTCGGTCGAGGTGGAGAAACACGAGTATTGGCGTAGTCGGGTTCCCCGCACACCCACGTTGGACCCCCGGCTGTTGATACCTACTCCCACACCAGAGGGATAGGGAGAACAAACCCCAAGAGATCCCCGGTCGCTGAGAGACGGACCGGGGGTCTTAATATTCCGGCCGCATCTCACCATCCGGCGCTGCCAAACTCTCACCGTCCAGGCGTAGGGAGATGATCTGGCTGGTTCCATCAGCACTCATGCTGACACCATAGATGGTATCAGCCGCCTGGACAGTTCCCCGGTTATGGGTTATCACAATGAACTGAGTCTGCGCGCTCAATTCGGTCAGCATCTCCCTGAAACGGCCCACGTTCATGTCGTCCAGCATGGCGTCCACCTCGTCCAGCACGCAAAAGGGAACAGGACTGACAGAGAGCAGAGCGAAAATCAATGCCGCCGCTGTCAGGCTTCGCTCACCGCCGGACAGGAGCGCCAGCCCCTGGTATCGCCGATCGGGCGGCCGAGCAACGATTTCCACCCCGCTCTGCATGGGGGTTTCCGGGTCAGCGAGCACTAGGCGGGCTGTTCCGCCACCAAAGAGGCGCGTGAAGGCCTTTCTGAACTCGGCTGCCACTGCATCAAACGTTCGCTTGAACTCGGCCGCCATCACCGTATCGAGTTCGGCGATCACCTGACGCAGCTTGGCATCTGCCTCGTGCAGGTCGTCCGTCTGCTCTGTGAGGAATGCGTACCTGTTCTCAAGCTCGACAAACTCGGCCGGCGCATTGGGATTGATCGCCCCCATGCGTTTGAGCTGCTGTCGGCGCCGCTGGATAGAGCTCTCCAGGCCAGTCGGCAACTTTTTGACTGTGGGAAGCTGCCCTACCACCTCTCCCAGCGGCAGTGGCGACTGACCACGGATATCACCATCCAGTGGCAGGTGGACCAACCCCAGCTCGTCGGAGATACTGGCGCGCAGACGCTCCAGCTCAGCGTTCCGTTGGTCAAGCGTCAACTGGGCAAGGTCTTGCGCCCTTTCCGCACTGCGCACCTGGCGCCTGTGCTGGTCGTCAACCGTGAGAATATCCTGCGATTCCGTCTCGACCTCCGCCAGACGCTTTTCGACCGGCGCAGTCTGCTCGCTATGGTCGGCAATCTGTTCCGAGAGAGCAAGGTCCAGCCGGCGTTCATCGTTCATCTGCTGCGCCAGTTCTTCCCGGTCTTGATCAATCTCCCGAATACGCCTTTCACGGGCCGTCTGTTGCGATTCGAGTTGCCCCAGTGACTGGCGATGGACCTCCACCAGCACCTGCTGATTCTGACGAAATCCCTCCATTTGAGCCAGCTCTCGCTCCTGCTCAGACAGCCTGCTCAGCATTCCATCGGCCGGGAGTGCGGCCAGTTGTGCTTGGATCTGCTCAAGGGCGTAGCCCGTCGTGGCTTGCTGCTCGTTTGATTGTCGCTGCTGTTGTTCCGAGGAGGCCAGTTCAAGGGCCTGCTCTTCTGCCTCTCGATCGAGTCTCTGTTTCTGAGTGCGATGCCAGTTGATGCTTTGAGTCAGCCGGTCAACCCGCAGAGTGGCTTCTTCCCATTCTCGACGAGCGGCCTGCTGTTGTTCACGCAGTCGGCTGGCCCGGGCATCAAGGCGCTCCAGATCGGCATTGAGCTCATCGAGATCGTCCCGTCTGGATGTCAGTGTCGCATCGACCGCCTCTAGCGCGCCCCGCGCAGCCTTGACCTGTTCGGGCAGAACGCGTCGTACTCGCTCCTGGGCCAGCAAGCCACCTGTCTCACGGGAGGATCGCACTATGCGGCCATCATGGGCAAACACCAGCCCGTCCAGTGTGACGGCACAGCTTCCCTCGGGAAGCATCGAGACCAACCGGCGGGCGGCCTCCCGGCTGCGCACCAGCAGTGCTCTCCCGAGCAGCAGGTCGACCACGGGCTGATAGGCCGGGTCGCAACCCACCAGTTCCGCCCCGACCCCCACGGCGTCGGGATCGTCCGGGGATGTGATGGGCTGCGGGGTGCGCAACTCTTTCAGCGGTACCAGGTTCAGCCGGCCGCCTCTGCCTGCCTCGTGGGCTATCGCCTGTTGAGCTGCATTCCAATCGGTCACTGCAAGGGCGCTCAACTGGGCACCGAGCACCGCTGCAATCGCTTCCTCCAGCTCAGCCGGGACCCGCAGCAGTTGGGCGACCGGGGCGATGATACCCCCTGGTCGGTCGGGTGCGGACATGATTCCTCTCGCAGCCACGTCATGACCCGACCCGCTCGCCCGAAGATCGGCCAGCATCTGGCTCTGGGCCTCCGATTCCGCCAACCTGGTCTGTGCTCGCCGAAAATCGGCGTTCAGAGGCTCCAATTCCGCCAGTGCCTGTTTGCGGGATGCGGTCAGGGTAATGCGTTGCTGCTCCAGATCTTCCAGTTCTGTCTCGATCTTGGCCAGCACTCCTTGCTGAGAGTCCAATTCATCCTCTGCATCAGCCAGGGTCGCCACTTCCTGCGCCACTGTTTCCTGGATCGCTGCTTGTTTGGCCAGCAGTTCCGGCCGCTCGATGGCAAGTTCGGCGCGGCGGTTTTTCAGCGCTTCCAGGCTGGACTCGAGTCTGATCTGGGCTATCCGGGCTTTGTGCTCCTGGTCATGCAATCGTGATATCTGAATCTGCCGCGCATTGAGCGCTGCCCGTGCCTCGCCAACGGCCGCTTCCTGCTCCTGCCAACGGGACTCGGAGGATGCCAGAGCTTGCTCTGCCTCGGCCAGCCCCTCCGCCGCACGATGTCGCTGAACCGACAGGGAACCAAGCTCGGCTTCCAGTTCCTCTCGTTGTCGATCCAAGAGGCGGAGCCGCTCCGTATGCACCGCCAGGTTCCGCTTGATATCTTCCGCCTGCTGTTGAAGCTGGCTAGAGCTATGTTGCTGGTCGCCAAGGCGGGCTCGGAGTTGACTCGCCTTTTGGCGGAGCGTCTGGAGACGTGTTCCCAGATCGGCTTGTTCGGCCTCCATCGCTGCCAGCGCTGTGGCCCGCTCATGGGATTCTCTCCGTGCTTTTCTTAGCTGACGCTTGGCGACATCCCAGCAGTATCCATACCAGAGATAGAGCAGGTTGTCCAGATCGGCGCGAATCTGCTCAAACTCGCGGGAGCGCTCTGCCTGTCGCTCCAACTTGCGCAAGCGCGGGCGGATCTCACCCACGATGTCATGCACCCGCTCCAGGTTGCGCTCGGTGGCTGCCAGCTTGCCTAGCGCATCTTGCTGCCGCTCCTTGTAGAGGGCGATGCCGGCAGCCTCCTCGAACAGCGCCCGCCGTTCATCAGCTCGCAGCGACAGAGCAGCGTCCACCATCCCTTGCCCGATGACATTGTAGGTTCGGCGGCCCAAGCCGCTGGCGCCCAGAAGATCGTTGATATCGCGGAGCCGGACACGGCTACCGTTGAGCAGGTACTCGTTCTCGCCAGAGCGATAGGCGCGGCGACTGATCGCCACCTCGCTGAACTCGATCGGCAGGTGTCCATCGCTGTTGTCCAACACGATGGTGACCTGCGCCATGCCCGCCCTAGCCCGCTTCTGGCTGCCGCCAAAGATCATGTCATCGGTCTTTTTGCCGCGCAGAAGACGGTAACTCTGCTCGCCGAGAACCCAGCGAAGTGCGTCCGCAATGTTGCTCTTGCCGCTACCATTAGGGCCGACGATGGCTGTGATCCCGGGCTCGAAAACGAACTCGGTTCGACTGGCAAACGTCTTGTAGCCTTGGAGTTCCAGTGCTTTCAGTAACATTGTTCTCCCCGGGCAAGAGTATAGCGGCATCGGAAAGGGGTGTCAATGGAGGTAGCTGGGCTTCTGACATTAGTTCGGACACGACCTGTTCTCGCGACCGTGTCAAGCGATTGGGGGGTGTGTGCAGGGCGCGAAGCGCCCTGCACACACCCCCTGCTTGCCCTTTTTAGGGCTGCTAGTAGGCAGAATGTGACAATTGTCCGATCTCTTGTCTGAACATCGGAGGTAGGGTTTGGAGACCGACCGGGCCCGTGGTACAATCCGGATCTGTCGATCTGGGCAGCGCTGACAGACTGAACGGGGAGAACAAGAGCCCCATGCAGAACCAAACTGCTTTCCCATCGCCGCCGACCATCCGCCTTGATAATCTGCGAACCAACAGTGGCCGTCGCGGCCCGATCCTTTGTCTCCAACCCGTTCCGGGCTCTGGTGCGACCACCCCAATTCCGCATTCCCCCGCATTGCCCGGCCAGCGTCCAGGAATTGAACAACCGGCACCTCATCCGGGCCTGCGGCCGTAGATGCTGTGGAGTGAGCAGTGGAGAGATTGCCCATACACCAACAGATTACCTTTCTCATGGTCAAAGATCTAGAGGCCACGGCGAATTTCTACGAGGAGTTGCTGGAACTCCCGCTGGCGGTTGATCAAGGGAATTGCCGAATCTATCGCGTGGTGGGCGACGCATACCTTGGCTTCTGCGAACGTCCCGAAGCGGTCGTCGCGACCGGCAACGTCATCTTGACGCTGGTCACACCAGAGGTGGACGCCTGGTACGGGCGGCTCCAGGAGCGGGGCATCCGATTTGAACGGCCGCCGACTGTCAACGCGACCTACCACATCTATCACTGTTTCGCTCACGATCCAGACGGCTATCTGGTGGAGATCCAACGCTTCCTTGACCCGGTCACCTGGAGGTTGTTTGAGAACACATAGGCCGAGGACATCGCGCTTCCTTGCTATCGCTCTGCGGTAGCAGCAGAGCAATCTCTGGAAAGCGACGGGTGACCAACTCAACCGGGAAATCGTTGATCAGAAGGGACACAGAGCACCGGTCGGCGGCTCGTCGAGCGCCACGGGGTGCACTATGAGTTCAAGCGAGCAGCCGAGGTAACGGAGACCAACCAGAAGCTGTTTTTCAAGCGTGTAGACCCGGATGGATCATAGCCCGGCAGGACCTTACTCATAGAGTTGCTCGTGGAGAATCGCAGGCAGCGGGTGAACGCCGGTAGTTACTGGAGAGCCAAGCCGATGGAGATCCGATCAGTCACTTTCTTCGTTGACCCTTCCCGGCCGTTGGAGGCACTGGCCCTTGCGGCCCGCGATGCCCGGTCTGCCTTTGCCGAGATTGGCCATGCGCCGCAGACCGTTCGCCTGGCTACGACGCCGTTCCCTGACTGGCTCAAGACGCCGGGCCAATTGATCGAACTGGTCACCTGGTGCCAGGACAGCGGGATAGATTACCTGGCCCTCGGTCCGGTTCGGCTGGATGATGACGGCGCCCACCTCAACCAATTGGTGACGATCCTTGCCACCCACGAGATGGTTTTTGCCAGCGCAGAGGTCGCGGACACGGACAGCAGAATCGACACGGGCCGGGCGGCGCAGATCGCTGCCTTGATTCGGGAGCTGGCTGTGCTCCGGCCGGATGGCTTTGCCAATCTCTTTTTCGCCGCCACCGCCAATTGCCCGCCCGGCAGCCCTTTTTTCCCCGTCGCGTACTGTGGAAAAGCCAGTGGCCCAGTCTGTTTCTCCATTGCCACCGAAGCCGCCGATCTGGCAGTGGAAGCGATTCGGCCGGCTCGAGACCTGCCAGAAGCACAGGCTCGACTGGTGAGCGCGATTGAGCGGGAGGCGGCAACGTTGGTCATGGTAGCCAGTGAGTTGGCCTCCCGGCACGGATTTGATTTCGGCGGGATCGATTTCAGTCTGGCGCCCTTCCCTGAAGAGGCACGTAGCGTGGGGGCTGCGCTGGAGGCCATGGGTATAACGGCGGTCGGAGGGCATGGAACCCTGTTTGCCGCCGCCCTGATCGCAGAGTGCATCGACCGGTCCCGCTTCCCAAGCTGTGGGTTTTCGGGGCTCATGTTGCCGGTGCTGGAGGATATGACCCTGGCCCGTCGTGCGGCCGAGGGAATCTTGACGATTGGCGACCTACTGCTCTACTCGGCAGTCTGTGGAACAGGACTGGACGTTGTGCCCTTGCCCGGGGATGTGGCCCAGGAAGAGTTGACCGGCATCTTGCTCGATGTGGCAGCGCTGGCAGTTCGCCTGGACAAACCGCTGACCGCGCGGCTGATGCCGCTACCTGGGTTGGCGGCGGGCGACCCGGTGGCTTTCGACTTTTCCTATTTCGCCGGCAGCGGCGTGATGGAAACCAAACGAGTTGGAGCGGCCGGACTGTTGTCCGGGCGGGACCGGATCGTGCTGTCTCCTCGCTAGCGAGGGCTCAAGCTCGGGTCAACCAGTACCACGCAGATCGGGCGCCCCGGTCTTCCCCGATGACGGTCTGCGTCAGCTTGAATTCGGGGGCAAAGAGGGTGGCCACTTCTTCTTGGCTGATACCTCGATTCTTGCCGCGCCGTGTCCCGTCAACCCAAGCGTACAACATGTAGCGGCCGCCAGTGCACAAGAGGCCAGCCAGTTGGTCCGCGTATCTCTCTCTGCTCGTCGGCTCCAGCGAGTGCAGACAGCCGATGTCCAGCGCAAAATCATACGGGCCGGCGATACCCTGCAGATCCAAGACATCCGCCACGCGGAAATCGATCTCCAGGTCGGCTTGAGCTGCCTTGCGACGGGCGGTGCGAATCGCCTTGGGGGAGAAATCGACGCCTGTCACCGTCCAGCCATGGCGTGCCAGGGTGATGGCATTGGTGCCGGTTCCGCAGCCCAAGTCGAGTGCACGGCCGGTTGGAGCGCCTCCCACCGTTCGCGGGAGGCGAGTGTTGGCCGCAAACTCTACCACCTCGGGTGGGGTGATGCTAGTGTCCCAGGGAGTCCGGCCACGCCAGTAGCTCCACTCAAAGAGCCAGCGTGGTAGATTCAGAAGCTTCATACACCATCGGCCGGCAGAGTCAGGGGAGGGAGAAAGCCGCCTGATCACTCCTCCTCGTCGCCAGACCATGCCCCGGCTATTGAGGAGAACTGAGGATACCGCTCCTGCACTTGCAGGTAGATCCAGCGAACCGTTCGCGCCGGTGGGCGAACCTGCTGGGGCGCTGTTGGCGTCAACTGGTAGAATGGCTCTCGATCGACTATCTTGTTCCACGCATAGGTGACCAGCACGCGACCCGTGGCGACGGTCGGCGCCGCCAGAACCGCACCGTACAGGCCAGCCACGGTGGTTCCTATCACCACTCCCAGCAGCACTACTACCGGCGGCAGGTCAATGGCTTGTCCCACAATCCGTGGCGTGATGATATTGCCTTCCAGTTGCTGGATGAGAAAGTAGAGGCCAAGGACGATAACCGCAAAGGTCAGGTTGCTGATGTTCAGACTGATCAAGTAGGGGGATGTCGTCCCCTGAACCAGAGCCACCACAACAGCCGGGATGAGCGCCAGAATCGGTCCCAGGCTGGGGATGAGGGCAAGCACGCCGGCGGTGAGGCCGAGGATAAACGCACCGGGTAGCCCAACTGCTGTTGCTCCGAGCCACGTGATGAGGGCCAGGATAAGGCTGACGGTGATCTGACCGCGAAAGAACGCAGACCAGACGTGTCCTATCTTGTCCAGCAGAACGCGGAATTCTTCCTGGTACGCTGCCGGCGCCAGATCAACCAGCCCCTGATGGAACCGGCCGGCGTCGATCGAGAGATAAACCGCGATTATCAAGGTCAGAAAGATGGCAAAAGCGACGGACGTGATGGTCGTGGCCAGGAACCCAGCCACACTGGTCACAGAGCCAAAGGCAGTGGGAATCAAATCGAGCAAGCTCTCCAAGGAAGGGAGTTCACTCGGAGTTGTCCCAGCCAGTGCGTCCAGGATCGGGTCCACAATCGGGGCAAGCGATAGCCGGGTGCCAAATGCCTGGATGGTGCGGATGCTGCTCAGCCGGGCTTCCATGCCCCCCGCCTGTGTTTGGAGCCAATCAACGAATGCATCAACCTTGATTGCTCGCACGGCATCAACCGCGATGGGGGTGATGATAATGGGGATCCACGCGAGAACCAGGCCGAGCAGGAGATAAGCCGTGATCGCTGCCAGGCCGCGGGGAAAGCGCAGACGGGTGTTCAGGAAGCGAACCACTGGGTGGGTAAGGAAAGCCAAGATCAAGGCCGCCGTTACCATGCCCAGCACGGGCCTGCTGATGTACAACACCACGGCACCGACCAACACCAGCCCGACGGCAACGACGTACTTTGTGGTTGAACTCCATTGTGTACCCATAGTTTCTGACCTAAAAGCTATCAGGCATCGTCCGGCCTCAACGGTTCGAACTCGGCCGTAAAGTGGCGCAGGAAAGGGGGCTCGTACGTCATGCGATAGCCGCCGATCGCATCCTTCCGGTCACGCAGCGCCGTCAGAGTTTCCACCACATAGTCCAGGTGGGTCTGAGTATATACGCGGCGGGGGATGGCCAGCCGGACCATTTCCATTTCCGGGTACGTCCACAGCCCATTATCGTCCTTGGTGGCAAAGGCAACGCTGCCCAACTCTACACACCGGATGCCCCCCTCGATGTACGCCTCTACCGACAACGCCCAACCCGGGAATTGGGGTTGGGGTATGTGGGGCAGGAACGATTTGACGTCAATGTACACGGCGTGGCCCCCGGCCGGCACGACGCAGGGCACGCCCGCCTCCACCAACCGTCCGGTCAGATAGGCGGTCTGTCCCAGGCGGTAGGCAAGGTACGCCTCCTCCAGCCCCTCCCATAGCCCGAGCGCAATCGCTTCAAGATCCCGACCGGCCAATCCACCGTAGGTGGGGAATCCCTCTCGCAAAATGAGCTCTTGTTGCGCCCGTTGGAACAGGCCGTCATCATTCAGGCACAGAAAACCACCGATATTGACCAGGGCGTCCTTTTTTGCGCTCATGGTGCAGCCATCGGCATAACCAAACATCTCTTGGGCTATTTCGAGAGGAGTCTTGCCGGCATAACCTTCCTCGCGCATCTTGATGAAATAGGAATTCTCCGCATAGCGGCAAGCATCGATAAAGAAGGGAATGCCATACTCGTGGTAGATCTCGGCGGTGGCACGGATGTTGCCCATGCTCACCGGCTGCCCGCCGCCGGCGTTGTTGGTGACCGTGGTCAAGCCAAATGGAACATTGGCGGCCCCCACCTTGCGAATGAATGTCCGCAGTTTGCCGATGTCCATGTTCCCCTTGAACGGATGCAGGCTTGTTGGGTCCATCCCCTCGTCGATTACCAGGTTGACAGGAATCCCACCTCTGGCGGAGACGTTGGCCATGGTGGTGTCAAAGTGCATGTTGTTCGGCACGTGCTGACCATCATTGATCAGCATCGTACAAAGGATGTTCTCAGCCGCCCGCCCCTGGTGGGTGGGGACAAAATGGCCAAAACCGAATATCTCCCTGACAGCCGCCTCAAGGCTGTAATAGCTTCGGGCACAGGCGTACGCCTCGTCGCCGTGCATCATGCCTGCCCACTGGTTGTCTGACATGGCGGATGTCCCGCTGTCAGTCAACAGATCCACAGTCACATCGCTGGAGGGAACCTTGAAGATGTTGTATCTGGCCGCCTTGATTATCTGCTCTCGTTCGGCGCGGGTGGTACGGCGGATAGGTTCGACGACCTTGATGCGGAATGGCTCGTCTGGGTAGGAAGGCATCTGTTGCTCCTGGGTTGCTGAGAAGATGGCATGATAAGGAATGGTGCTACCGTCAAGGCCGCATAACCGCGCGAAACGCCTCCAGCGCAGTTTCGACTGACCTGGGCGTGATCCAATAGTGAGTGACAGCGCGAAAGTGTTGGCCCCCTCGCCGGCCGATCTTGACGTTGAACT
>WSZX01000266.1 GCA_013139935.1 Ardenticatenales bacterium | reverse complement strand
ATGACCGATCTGTACCAACCCAAACCTGAACACAAATTCACCTTTGGCCTGTGGACTGTGGGCAACGTGGGCCGTGATCCCTTTGGCGAGCCGACCCGGCCGCCGGTGGCTCCCGTGGCCCTGGTCGAGATGCTTGGCGAAATCGGCGCCTATGGCGTCAACTTTCACGACAACGACCTGGTTCCCATCGACGCCACCCCCGCTGAGCGGGACAGGATCGTGACCGAATTCAGGAAAGCGCTCGAATACAACGGCCTGGTCGTGCCGATGGCGACCACCAACCTCTTTGCTGACCCGGCCTTCAAAGACGGCGCTTTCACCTCCAACGACCCTCGAGTCCGCGCCTACGCCCGGCAAAAAACCATGCGCGCCATTGACCTGGGCGCCGAGTTGGGAGCCAGGTTCTACGTTTTCTGGGGCGGGCGCGAGGGCACCGAGTCCGACGCGACCAAGGACCCGGTCGAGGCGCTCAAGCGCTTCCGCGAAGCCATGAACTTTTTGTGCGCCTACGTGCTGGATCAGGGATACGATCTCAAGTTTGCGCTGGAGGCCAAGCCCAACGAGCCCCGCTCCGATATCTTTTTGCCCACCACCGGAGCCATGCTGGCGTTTATCGAGACGCTCGATCACCCCGAGATCGTCGGTGTCAATCCGGAGATGGCCCACGAGCACATGGCCGGTCTCAACTTTTTGCACGCCGTGGCCCAAGCGTGGGAGGCGGGCAAGTTGTTTCACATAGACCTGAACGACCAGAACTATGCCCGCTACGACCAGGACCTGCGCTTTGGCTCGCAGAACCCCAAGGCGGCGTTTTTTCTGGTCAGGTTCCTGGAAAAAGTCGGGTACGATGGCCCACGCCACTTTGACGCCCACGCCTATCGCACGGAAGACCTGGCAGGGGTACGCGACTTTGCCGTCGGCTGCATGCGGACTTTTCTCATCCTCAAGGAAAAGGCCCGCCGTTTCGAGGAGGATCTGGAAATCCAGGCTCTGCTGGCGGAGATCAACGCCGACGATGGCAGCCTGGCCGATCTTGGCGGTCCCTACTCGCCGGGCAAAGCCGCCGCACTCAAGGCCGAGCCCTTCGATCGGGTCACCCTGGGCCAGCGGGGGCTCAAGTACGAACGGCTTGATCAACTGGTGATCGATCTGCTGCTGGGGGTGCGCTGAGCGTGGGCGTGCTCCTCGGCATTGACGTGGCCACGACCGGCGCCAAGGCATTGTTGATTGACGAAACAGGAGTGGTCATCGCCAGCGCCCAGGCAGATTATCCCCTCTCCATGCCGCAGCCGCTCTGGTCGGAGCAGTCACCGGCCGATTGGTGGACCAGGGTGGTGGCCTGCGTGCGGCAGGCGCTGACTCGAGGGAACGTGGCCCCGGCGGCCGTGAGGGCGGTGGGATTGACCGGGCAAATGCACGGCTTGGTGCTGCTTGATGCGGCCGGAAAGGTCTTGCGTCCGGCCATCCTGTGGAACGACCAGCGCACAGCAGCCGAATGCGCCTGGATCACAGAAAAGGTTGGCCGCCAGCGACTATTGGCGCTCACCGGCAATCCGGCGCTGCCCGGCTTTACCGCGCCCAAGCTGCTCTGGGTGCGCCGGCACGAACCGGCGATCTATGCCCGCATAGCCCACGTGCTGCTGCCCAAGGATTACGTACGGTACCGGCTGACGGGCGGCATGGCCACCGACCTGGCCGGCGGTTCAGGGACGCTCTGGCTCGACGTGCCCGGCCGCCGCTGGTCAGCCGAGGTACTGTCTGCCCTGGAGGTTCCCGCCGACTGGCTGCCGCCGGTGTACGAAGGGTCGCAGGTTACCGGCACCGTGAGCCCGGCGGCGGCCGGTGGAATCGGATTGCTCCCCGGCACACCGGTGGTCGCCGGCGCCGGAGATCAGGCCGCTCAGGCTGTGGGCGTGGGGGCCGTGCGACCGGGCGTTCTTGCCCTGACGCTGGGCACGTCGGGGGTCGTCTTTGCTCCTACCGACGAGCCGGTTATCGAGCCCCAGGGCCGGCTGCATACCTTTTGCCACGCCGTCCCGGGGCGCTGGCACCTGATGGGAGTGATGCTGTCGGCTGGCGGCAGCCTACGCTGGTACCGCGACACGGTCGCCCCCGGCGTCGCCTTTGACGATCTGTTGGCCCCGGTTGTTGACGTGCCGGCCGGTAGCGAGAATCTCCTCTTCCTCCCCTACCTGACCGGTGAACGCACCCCCCATCCCGACCCGCTGGCACGCGGCGCTTTTGTCGGATTGACCATGCGCCACGCGCAGGCCCACCTGACCCGGGCGGTGTTGGAAGGGGTTGCATTTGGCCTGCGTGACAGCGTGGAACTACTGCGCACCGCCGGGGCTGACACGCTGATGCAGGTACGTATCTCAGGGGGTGGTGCCCGCAGCCCCCAGTGGCAGCAGATCATCGCCGATGTGTTGCAGACCGAACTGGTCACTGTGAGTACAATCGAAGGCGCGGCCTACGGCGCGGCGCTGCTGGCCGGGATAGGAGCCGGTTTCTGGCCCGACGCGGACGCCGCTTGTGCGGCCGTGGTGCAGCCTACCACCCGAGTATCGCCGCAGGCCGGGGTGGCGGAGTGCTATCACGCCCTATATAATCACTACCGTCGGCTTTACCCGGCCCTCAAGCCAACCTTTGTGAGCCTGGCCGACGCAGCGTAGAAGGAGAGTGTGGAAGAACAGGCGAGGAACCGTCCTCTCTGCAGTTCCGTTGCTGCAGACACTTGCGCCTGCGGGCACGCAGTACCTGCCCTGCGCAGGTGGTGCAGGTGAGGAAAGCTGGCAGGGGTGGCGAAGGGGGCGCAAAGCCCCCCTTCGCCACCCCTGCCTCTCTCTCCCGTCGCCGCAGACCCTTTTTCAACACGCTCTATAAGGTGGCTAGCTGCCACCAGCACCAGGAGGCATCAAGATGTCCACCGTTCCCAGTCAAGCCACCACACCCCCTACCCTCTGGTCTCCCGCCGAGACTCTCAGCCCTCGCGTCCGGCGATTGCGCGATCAATATTGGGATTTCTACAATCGTGACTATACGAATGAGGTGCTTGCCTTCACCACCGGCACTGCCTGGGACCAGGTTTACGCTCCCTGGAACTGGACCACCGCTCCAGAGATGATGATGTTCTTCCCAGGCGCAAAAGCCTACTTGCTGGCTGATGCGGCCAGGGTCGAACTGCCACCTGATTCCTGGGACCAACCTCTGGTGGTGCGGCGAGCTATCTTTTTCAAGCGGGTGTTGGAAGCGTACCTGCCGGTGCAGATTCTGGCCGAGGAACTCGTCGTGGGTTCGCATTTCTCGACCGCATTCTCGCGCAGCCTGACCCGCTCCGAGGCGCGCCAGTTGACCCGGATGGAGAAACGGTTCATGAAGAAAGCGCAGCGCTTGAACCGGCTCGGGGTGGGCAACTGTGGCGCCGTCCCCGGTCACCTCATCCCTGACTATCCCCGCGTCCTACAACACGGCTGGGGGGCGATCCAGGCCGAGGCGGATGCCATCGCCAGGGAGCCCACTGCCCCGCCCGACCAGCGAGATCTGGCCCGCGCTATTTCCATCTGCGCCGATGGCGTACGGGCGCTGGCCGACCGCTACGTCACCGAGGCCGAACGCCTGGCAGCCCAAGAGAGCGATCCGCTGCGCAAAGCGGAACTGGCGGAGATCGCCCGCATTTGCCGCAAGGTGCCCTGGGAACCGGCCGAGACCTTTCCTGAATCGCTCCAGTCGTTCTGGTTCACCCACATGTCGTTACTGGCCGCCGAAAGTTATCCTGGACCTGGTGTCTCTCCTGGCCGCGTTGACCAGTACCTCTACCCTTATTATCGGGCCGACGTCGAGGCTGGCCGCCTCACCCCCGGCGAGGCCAAGGAGTGGATCCAGTGCCTGTGGATCAAGCACAACTATGCCTACGATTTCCAGGGCTGGGTCGGCACCAATCAGGGCATCAACTCATCCTTTGGCCAGCTCATCACTCTGGGCGGAATGGATGAGAATGGGGAGGACGCCA
>WSZX01000313.1 GCA_013139935.1 Ardenticatenales bacterium | reverse complement strand
GCCCGGAAGCGCGTTGCAGCCATTGCCAGACGAACCCCACTGATCCCAAGTCAGCGGCTGAATGCGCCGGCCGGCATTCATCTCAAGCTGGAGAACCAGCAGGCCACCGGATCGTTCAAGCTTCGGGGAGCGGCCAACAAACTGCTCGGTCTGACGGCCGACGAGAAGGAGCGTGGGGCCATTACCATTTCGACCGGCAACCACGGCCGTGCGGTCTCCTATGCCGCCCGGCACCTCGGAATCCGCGCTGTCGTCTGCCTCTCAGAGGGAGTGACCAAAAGCAAGCTGGCCGCCATCAAACGACTGGGCGCTGAGGCGGTGGTACACGGCAACACCTACGATCAGGCCGAGGAGCAGGCGCTCCGCCTGCAGCAAGAGCGGGGACTGACGATGATCGAGCCCTTTGATGATCCCGATATCATCGCCGGTCAGGGGACGATTGGATTGGAGCTTCTGGAAGACCTGCCCGAGATTGACACGGCCGTGGTGCCGCTCTCCGGCGGGGGGCTCATTTCCGGCATTGCCCTCGCCCTGAAATCAGCCAATCCAGCGATTCGCGTTATTGGTGTCTCTATGGACCGCGCTCCGGTCATGTATCACAGCCTGCGGGCCGGCGCCCCCATTCAGATGGACGAGGAAGAAACCATTGCCGACGCACTGGTCGGAGGCATCGGCTTGGCCAACAAGCATACCTTCCGCATGGTTCAGCAGTACGTAGACGAGACTGTTCTGGTGTCCGAAGAGGAGATCGCTTCCGGGATGGCCTTTGCCCTGGAGGAACATCACCAGGTGATAGAAGGGGGCGCTGCGGTCGGGATCGCCGCCCTGTTGCACCAAAGAATAAACCAGGTGGGGCGTCACGTTGCCGTGATCGTGAGCGGGGGCAATGTGGACACGGAGAAGCTGCTGGAAACCGTCGGATGGGCCAGGAAACCTGGTTGACGGCACGCACCGGCCGCGCCCGTGCGCCGAATTCGCCGCGCCGAACGACGAATTGCCCGGCCGGCGCTCAAAATGCGATAGACCGCACTGGCCCCCAACACGTTGAAACGTGTTTGCTCCACCAAGCCTGGAATCCGTTCGGGGCCGCGCCTCGGCTGGAAATCTAGCGCGTTCTGTGGTACAAATGGCCCTGCCTTGACAGCACTCTGCCTTATCATATCGACCAACTCGGGAGGCGAACATGATTGTGTCAACCGGAAGCCTATTTGAGATCGCCTACGGCCGGTTCGCGGTCGGCGCGTACAATATCAACAACATGGAGCAGGCCCTGGGACTGTTCCGGGGCAATCTAGAGTCCGAAGCACCCTTTATCGTCCAGATCTCTCGCGGGGCGCGCAAGTATGCCAACGTCAAGATGATAGAAGCGATTATCCGAGCGGCCGACGAGATTCACCCGGAAGCGATCTTTGCCGTCCATCTGGACCACGGAGACGAGGAAACCGCCTATGATTGCATCGACTCTGGCTTTTACAGCTCGGTGATGATTGACGCCTCGCACCATCCGTTCGAGGAAAACATTGCCATCACCAGGCGGGTGGTCGACCGCGCCCACGCCAGGGGAATCAGCGTCGAGGCCGAGCTCGGCATGCTGGGCGGTGTGGAAGAGGACGTCAAGGTAGACGAAAAACACGCCATGCTCACCGACCCGGACGAGGCAGCCGAGTTCGTCGAGCGTACCGAATGCGACAGCCTTGCTGTCGCCATCGGCACCAGCCACGGCGCCTACAAGTTCAGCGGGCGGAAAGGGCTCCACTTTGAACGGCTGGCGGAGATCCAGCGGCGGCTCCCCAACTATCCGCTGGTGATGCACGGCTCGTCCTCTGTCCCGCGCAGCGAGGTGGAGCGGATCAATGCCGCCGGCGGCGCCATCCCGTCCTCGGCCCGGGGAGTGAACGCAGACGAGTTCGCCAGAGCGGTTCCCCTGGGTGTAGCCAAAGTCAACATCGACACCGACGGCCGGCTGGTCTGGACCCGTGTCCACCGCGAGTTTTTCCGTGACCAACCGGAAAAGTTCGATTTCCGCGGCCCGGGCAAGGAATACGTGGCCGAGTATGCTCGGTTCATCGCCCACAAGAACGGAAAGCTGGGCAGCGCCGGCCGGTTGGAGGAGGTCCGGGCTGCGCTGGGCTAGGATCCTCCCCCGGCCCGTCGAAACCGGCGAATCATGAACCTAAAGCACCAGGCGGCCGCCCGAGCACTGGACTATGTGCGCAGCGGCATGACATTGGGGCTGGGCACCGGTTCCACTACTGCCCGCTTTGTTGACATGCTTGGGGAGCGGCTGCAAACGGGCGAACTGCAAGATATCCGAGGCGTACCCACCTCTGAGAGCGCAGCCGCTCAGGCTCGCGCGCTGTCCATCCCGCTCATTACGCTAGCAGAGCTCGGGGGCCAACGAGATATGCCGCTGCTGGACCTGGCGGTGGATGGCGCGGACCAGGTCGACCCCGACCTCAATCTCATCAAGGGGCTGGGACGCGCCCTGCTGCGCGAAAAGATCGTCGCCGTACACGCCGACCGTTTCCTGGTCATCGTTGACGAGTCCAAGATCGCGCCGCGACTGGGTAATAGCTGCCCCCTGCCAATAGAGATCGTGCCATTCGAGGCGGAGGCTCACGTCCGTTGGCTCGGTACGCTAGGTTGTCGCGCCGAGTTGTGGTTGAAGAAAGACAACACGCCGGTCGTCACCGACAATGGCAACTATATGGCTCGCTGTTGGTTCCCCAATGGAATCGCTGATCCCGGCGCTTTGGCCCGCACACTCGCCGGCCGGCCGGGAATCGTCGAGCACGGGCTCTTTCTGGGGATGGCAGATTCGGTGATTGTGGCCGGTTCGG
>WSZX01000162.1 GCA_013139935.1 Ardenticatenales bacterium | reverse complement strand
AGACGCGATCTCGTCCTGCGTGCCGAATGGGTGCATCCATCCTGGTCGAGTCTTGTCTTGGTGTCTACTTGCTGTCCCGTGGCGGGCAAAGCGGACCAGGCGGGGTCACCTCGCTTGCAGCGTCGCCAGGGACCGATTTCCCGGCCGGTGGCAGACCGGTCCTGAGCACTCGCCAGTAGGCGGACACCCGTTGCCGGCGCAATTCCCGTTCATGTCCAACCATCCCTTTGGCTGCCTCCAGTGCCAGCTGCCAGGTGTAGATGATGAGAAGGAAGCAACGCAGCGCCGCCGCCGAAAGCCGGCCGTGGTACTGGCGAAAGTAGCGCAGCTTGCTGCGCTGAAAGTAGATGTGCCGTTGAGCCGCTGCCTGGTCACTGCTCTTTCCCACATGGTGCGTCACCTGGGCTGCCGGGTAGTAGACCACCTTCCACCCAGCATCCTTGATGCGCCGCTGCCACTCCATCTCCTCCGAGTACATAAAGTACCCTTCGTCCAGCGACCCCACCTTTTCATATGCCTGGCGACGGACCATCAGGCAGGCACCGACCACCCAATCCGCCTCGGAAACGAGGTCATTCGGCCGGTCCTGCACATAGTAATCGCGCAACACACGGCGGGGGGCGACAGGCTGCAGCCAGGTGCTCTCGAAGAAACCGGTAGCCAGAGTGGGAAAGCGGCGGCGGGATGATTGTATCCGGCCATCGGTGTGCAGCAATTGCGGGCCAAGTGCACCCACTGCCGGGTGTGCATCCAGGTAGGCGACCATCTGGCTCAGGGCATGTCCCACCAATTGAGTGTCGGGATTCAGCAGCAGCAAATAGCGTCCGGCGGCGAGAGCTAGGCCCACGTTGTTGCCTCGGGAGAAGCCAACGTTCTCCGGCTGGGGAAGCAGGCGGACCCACGGGAATTCATCCGCCACCATCTCTACGCTGCTGTCCGTCGAACCGCTGTCCACAACGAGCGTCTCTAACGCCAGCGAATCCCGGCTGGCATCGATCGAAGCAAGACACTGGCGAAGCAACCCTTGTACGTTCCAACTCACGATGATGATCGAGAGGTCAATCATAGTGGGTGATGGGTGTTGTGCGGTGGGAGATTCGTCCCACATCCCATTCAGCGCTACAACTGCCGCTGCACAGAATAGTCAGCCAGATCCAGCAGTGCCTGGCGGAAACGATTGTCGGGCAGATTGAGCATAGCTTCTCTGGCCCGCATCACGTGCCGTAGGGCTTCGTCCCTGGTCTGCTTGACCGCTTCCGAGTTGCGTATCGCCTGCAAGGCCATCGCCACGTGTTCCGCCTTGGACGCGCCGTAGAGGGCACTCAAGATCCGGTCATCGTTGGGGTACTGTTCGAGAAAACAGATGACCGGCAGGGTGACCAACCCCTGCGCCAGGTCGCTGCCCAGCGGTTTTCCGACCTGGGACTCGCTCCCCACGAAATCGAGCAAATCGTCCACTATCTGGAAAGCGATGCCCAGCTCGCGTCCGAAAGTGTGTAGATGACCCAGTACCTCATCACCTGCGGCCGCCAACACCCCGGACGCCTTGGCCGCCAGCACAAACAGTGCACCAGTCTTGGCATAAACGCGGCGCAAGTACTCGGATCGATCAATTGGCGGGCGCCGGTCAGCCAGGAGTTGGTGCAACTCGCCGTTGCAGATGGTCATAAGCGTCTGGGCGAACAGCTGCATGACTGACACGTCGCCGGTCCGGGCCGCCAAGTCTGCCGCTCGGGCAAAGAGATAATCGCCTGTGAGGATGGTAGCTCCCGGAGACCAAGAAGCATTCAACGTGGGTACCCCACGACGGACCAATGCACCGTCAATGATGTCATCGTGTACCAATGTGGCTGTGTGAAGCGTCTCCACCGCGGCCGCCAGGAAGATCACCCGCTGGCAATCAGTGCCCAATAATCGGCATACCAGTAGTGTGACCCTTGGGCGTACGCGCTTGCCACCGCTTCTCACCAAATGGGCGATTGCGCCATCGACCGGCTCACACCGGCCCGGGTCTGGCTCAAGCATCTCTTGCTCGACCAGATCGAGTTCTTCCGTGACTAGTTCCAATGATGTAGGTGTCAAGTCAGTGTCCTGTCTGCCAAGAATAGATCGACTGCGTTTCGGTTCGTCTGTTGACTGATTTGCTGGAGAGGGAGCCCGCGCAGATCGGCGATTCTCTCGGCCACATAGCGCACGTAGGCTGGTTCATTGCGCTGGCCACGAAAGGGCGCTGGTGTCAAGTACGGCGCGTCAGTCTCGATGAGGAGGCGCTCCAGGGGTACAGCCCGAGCGACCTGCTGCAAAGCGGTTGACTTGAGAAACGTAACTGGCCCGCTGATGCCGACCGAGAATCCAAGGTCGAGTGCCTGTTCAAGCAGTTCCTCCCCGGCCGAATACGAGTGGAATACTCCTCGATGGCTATTGGAGGCTGTCCATGCCTGCAATGCAGCAAACGTATCCCTGCTTGCTTTTCGATTGTGAATAATCACCGGCAGCCCCAGTGTGGCCGCCAGCTCGAGTTGGGCGGAAAAGGCTCGCAATTGTGCGTCCTTCGGTGAGTAGTTACGATAGTAGTCGAGGCCGATTTCCCCAATCCCCACCACTCTTGGATGCGCAGCCAGCTTCCGGAGCGCGTCGGTCGTCATGTCCGTATAGGTACTGGCGTGGTGGGGGTGAACCCCCACTGTCGCAAATACCATTGGATACTGTTCGGCCAACGCGACAGCCGCCTGGCTCGTCTCAAGGTTGGTGCCTGGGTTGATGATAGCAACCAACCCGGCATTCTCGGCCGCGACAACTACTGCCTCTCGATCGATGTCGAAATCGGCCGAATCCAGGTGGCAGTGAGAATCAACCAAAGCTCTCATCTCGGCCGACACCGACCTAGACTATCCTAGCCCTGCGATCTGCATGCCGTCCTGCAGGATTCTGTCTACCTTGTCCTCACGGGTGGTCTCGCAGTAGATACGGATGATGGGCTCCGTGCCCGAGAAGCGTATGAGCAACCACCCGCCGTCTTCCATCAGGAACTGGTGTCCGTCAACAGTGACAATGTCAGTGACTGCCATGCCAGCGATCGTATTCGGTCGGGCCGCAGCTACCCGCGCCAGGATACTGGCTTTTTCCTGGGCTGGGAAACGGTTGTCGATCCGGAGGTAGTGGTGGGCACCGACTTTGCTGAACAGCAGTTCGATCAGTTCGGATGGTTTCCTGTCAAGGCGGACCATCATGTCCAGCAGGTACAATCCGGCCAGGATACCGTCCCTTTCCGGGACGTGGCCGCGAAACGCGTATCCGCCGCTCTCTTCTCCGCCGAGCAGGGCACGAGTCTCGGTGAACTTTGGCGCGATGTATTTGAATCCGACGCCAGTCTCATGAATGGGCACACCGTACAGCTTCCCCAGTTTGTTGAGCATCTTGGTCGTAGAGATCGTTTTCACAATCGGTCCCCGTTCCCCGCGCACCTGCAGAAAATAGTAGCCCAACAGCCCAAAAACGCGCAACTGATCTATGAACCGGCCGTGCTCGTCCCCAATTCCCACCCGGTCGGCATCGCCATCATTCATTATCACCACATCGGCGCCCAACTCGCGCGCTCGTGCCAGCCCAGCGTCCACATTGGGTGGGATCGGCTCCGGGCGGATCATCTCTGGGAAAAGCGGGTGACGCTGGTTGTGTATCTCGATGATCTCTGTCTTGCCGCCGCCCAGGATACGGGTGAACCAGCCGATGCCGTTCCCCCACATGCAGTCCACTACGATTCTCAGTCCTGCGTCACGGATTGGCCGAACATCGATCAATCGTCCAATCTGAGCCAGGTAATCCGGTCCGCCGTCATGATAGCTCACCATGCCCTGTTCCAATGCGTCGTTCAGCCTGACGCGTTTCACACCGTCTATCGCTGGTATCAGGGTTTCGATCCTCTTCAAGTTGTCTGGAGCGATGGCGCCCCCGGTCTCGTCACGCACCTTGTAGCCATTGTCGGTGGATGGGTTGTGGCTTGCGGTTATGTTTACTGCTCCGCAGGCTCCCTTTGCCACCACTGAGTAGGAGATAACCGGGGTGGGCGTCGGACCGTCGGTTAGCCAGACGCGTATCCCGTTGGCAGCCATCACCTCGGCGGCCGCGGCGGCAAAATGCTCACTACGGTATCGTTGGTCATACCCTATGACCGGTCCCTTGTCGGCGGTGCCCAGCTCATGCAAATAGTCGGCAAACCCTTGAGTGCAGCGGCGCACAATGTCGAAGGTATAGTCCTCAGCGACGGACGCCCGCCAACCATCAGTTCCAAAAATAATTGAATCGCTCATCAATTCAGACCTTCCTGAGGATTGTGAACCTCACTCACTTGCCCGACCTACCATTTCTAGCGGCGCTTTAACGTTGTCATCTCAGTCACGTCTGGCATTTGTACCCCTGACTGCAATAGCTTCAGATCAGAATCTACCATCATGTGAATGAGTTCGGTGAATGTCACCACTGGCTCCCATCCCAGCACCCGCCCTGCTTTGGAGGGGTCGCCGACAAGCAGATCGACTTCGGCCGGGCGGAAAAACCGTTCATCGCGAACGACATAGTCCTCATAGTCCAAGCCCAAGCGGGAAAAGGCCACTTCACAGATCTCACGGATAGAGTGTGTTTCGCCCGTGGCGACCACATAGTCGTCGGGCTTCTCTTGCTGCAGCATGAGCCACATCGCCCTGACATGGTCTCCAGCAAAGCCCATGTCACGCCGTGCCTTTAGGTTTCCCAGGGGCAGATTGTCGGCCAGGCCCAGTTTGATTGCCGCCACCCCGTGCGAGATCTTGCGCTCTACAAATTCCAGTCCCCTTCGAGGAGAACCGTGGTTGAAGAGGATCCCCGAGGTGGCGTGCAGCCCGTAGCTCTCGCGGTAGTTGACGGTGATCCAATGAGCATAGACCTTGGCTGCGCCATACGGGCTGCGGGGATAAAAGGGGGTACTCTCGCTTTGCGGCACCTCGCGCACTTTGCCAAACATCTCGCTGCTGGAGGCCTGGTAATAGCGGGCCGACGGTAGTACCGTGCGCATACCTTCCAGCATTCGGGTAGCTCCCAGAGCGGTGACCTCACCGGTGAGGATTGGCTGGTGCCAGGATGTGGGCACAAAGCTCTGTGCTGCCAGGTTATATATCTCGTCCGGTCGGTACTCTTGCAGGATGCGAACCAGACAGATCTGGTCGAGTAGGTCACCTTGAACCAAGGTGATCTTGTCCTGGATGTGCTCGATACGGTCCAGTGTTACCACGCTGGCCCGCCTCACCATTCCTATGACCTGATAGCCCTGGCCGAGCAAGAACTCTGCCAGATAGGAGCCATCTTGCCCGGTTATCCCGGTAATCAAGGCTGTTGGCATATTCTACTCCAGACTTGTGCTTGCAGACGGAGACGTCTCGCCCGCAAGCCAATCCAAACTTGGGGGATTATAGCGCACATCATGAGCGGTAGCAACCGCTCGAAGGGCCGGGGGGCGAACCGAAGAGGGGCAGCGTCCCGTGGGCCGGATCCCAATAGACCAAAGCGTGCGGGATGCCGATGGCGGCGGCCGGGAAAGTCTTGCCGCCTAGCTCTGGGCCACCTCGGCACCATATGCCAGCAACGACTCGACCATTTTCGGATCGGGGGATTCCGCGTAGACGCGCAGCACTGGTTCGGTGCCGGACGGGCGAATCAGCAGCCAGCCATCATCTGCCATCAGGTACTTGACGCCGTCAATCGTCGCCACGTCAGAGACGGCGACACCGCCGATGGCGGCCGGCGCATCTTCAGTCAATCGCCGAACCATATCCGCCTTGGCCACCGGTCGGGCCAAGCGCAGATCGCTTCGCGCGTAATGGGCTGGCCCGACATCCTGCAGCAGATCTCTCACCAGTTCGGACAGGGTTGCTCCCGCATCTGCGAGCACTTCCAGCAGTAGCAGCCCCATCAGCACTCCATCGCCTTCCGGAATATGCCCCCGGATGCTCATCCCTCCCGATTCCTCGCCTCCCATCAGTACGTCACCGTTGATCATGTGGTTGGCGATGTGGTTAAAGCCAACCGGTGTTTCAATCAGCGGAAGGTCGTAGCGCTCTGCCAGCCGGTCGATCATCCGGGTGGTGGATACAGTCCGCACCACGGCACCGCGCCACTCTCTTTTCTCCAGCAAGTATCGCAGGACCAGAGCAAAGATGCGATGGGGATCGACAAACTGACCCCGGTCATCCACTGCCCCTATCCGGTCGGCGTCACCGTCGGTAGCAATGCCCACTGATCCCAACCCATTCTGGATCGCAGCCGAGAGAGCAACGAGATAGCGGGCGATGGGCTCAGGGTGAA
>WSZX01000495.1 GCA_013139935.1 Ardenticatenales bacterium | reverse complement strand
CATCGGGATCGGGGATAGGAGTCGAGGAGAGCAGGGCTTCAGTGTACGGGTGTCAAGTGACAACCAGATTTGCACATGGCGACAACCAGAAATGCCCATAGCTTAACAACTGAAGATGGTACATGCTATTGGGCATCGTGGAGGCGCAGGGCGCCGGTCGTGATGGGTCTGCGTTCCTCCGTCAGCGGACAAAGCCTTGTGCGCTGAGCCAGTCTGCGCCCTGCCAAACCTTGTCGGCATCGGTCTCGAGGAGTAAACGTGGGCGGTGACTCAAGCTCCCCAACGCCTCGAAAAGCGCATACCAGTTAATATTGCCCTTACCCGGCGGCCAGTGGCGATCCAGGAGGCCATCCGTGTCTGCCAGGTGCAGATGTGCCAACAGTGGACCGGCGTCTCGAACCCATTGATCCGGTGGCGGTCCTCCTATGCGCTGCATCAAGAACGCATGCCCGGTGTCCAGGCTCATCTGCACATCATTGCTATCGAATGACCGCACCAATGCCAGCAATGCTGCCGTGTTGGTATCGTAACACATCTCCAGCACGAGCGCGCAATTCGCCTGCTGGGCCAGGGGCAGAAAATCAGCTAGCGTCTCGTGTACCAGCTTGATCTCGTCGATCAGGCCATGAGTGGGTGTATGTGCCACCATGGGGCTGCCGTAGAACTCGAAGGGGCTGTGAAGCACCATTTGTGTTGCACCGAGCGCGGCAGCGAAATCCAACGCCTGCTTGAGCCGCGTGACGACCAGCTCCTGCACACGGGCGTCGGGGCACAGCAGCGGTAACCCGTACCACGGGCCGTGGACGCCCAGCCGGCCGGTATAACCGTCCAGCAGGTCGCGCGCCTGGCGCACCTGCGGCCGCCAGTCACTATCTAGCACCCAGCCGTAGCTTGGATCCTGGATTTCCAGGTCTCGCTGACTCTCAATCAGCCACTCGCAATATGGTGGCAGATCCTTGAGCTCCAACTGTGCACCGAGCAGCGGAAGTGTGTTGTTCTCCATTGCGCTCCTTTGAAACTGGAGGGGGCCAAAGCTACGGCAATCCCATCAGCGAGTATCCAGGGCTCCTGCCTCAGCCGGGCGAGGCAGTTGGGATCAAGCTCATCTGATCCACGCATAGCTTTTCTGCCGGGATGTGACAACCGATAAAATGCTCCTCTCCCACAGCTTGCCACGGAGGCGTCTCCTCGTCGCAGATGGGTCCCTGCCGACGTGGGCACCGCCGCTGGAAGGAGCAGCCTTTCGGTGGTGGTTCCGACTCTTTCACGTCTCTGGCCAGCAGACGTGGCTGCATACCTGGGACAGGTTCCGGTACCGCCGCGAGCAACGTCTCGGTATATGGATGGTAGGGAGGCTCGTAGATCTGATCCACAGGCCCCACCTCACACAACCGGCCCTGATACAACACGGCCACGCGGTCGGCGATGGAGCGAACGACGGCTAAATCGTGGGAAATGAACAGGTAAGCAACCCCTTGATCGGCCTGGAGGTCAGCCAGCAGATTCAGCACGGCGGCCTGAACCGAGACATCCAGTGCTGAGGTCACTTCATCGCACAACACGATTTCAGGTTCTGCAACAAAAGCACGGGCTATGGCAACCCGCTGCTTCTCCCCGCCTGACATCTGGCCCGGGAACCGGTGAGCGTAGAGAGAGCTGAGTTGCACCTTCTCCAGCGCCGACCCCGACCGCTGGAGGCGCTGTTCTCGGCTCGATCTGAAGTAGAGCCGCAGAGGCATGTCAAGTATTTGGTGAACAGTATGCCGAGGGTTGAGCGAGGCATCTGGGTTCTGGAAGACCATTTGGATGTGGTGCTGCAGATCGGATGGTCGTTTTTCAACGACGCGAGAAAGGTCTTGATCCTCCATTCTGATCTGCCCTGCGCAGGGTGCCAGCAAACCGGTGATAGATCGGGCAATGGTAGATTTTCCGCTGCCGCTTTCACCCACCAAGGCTAGCGTTTCACCCCGGTGAATTGTCAGGTTGATACCACTCACAGTGTTAGGGGGGGCGTTGTACGCGCCGCTCAAACGCCGCAACAAGGTGCCAAGACCCCGTTTGCGGTAAGTGATGTCTACTCCATCTAGTTGGATGAACGGCTCCTTCAGGTCCGCACGCCTGGGACGTGTTCTGAATTGCTGCTTCCCCAGAGATGCATCAGTCTCGAGAACACGCTGCCAGTGATGGCAGCGCACCTTATGGGGCGCATCCCCATTTTCCTTGATCGGTGTCATTTGTGGAGCGATCTCGGCGCAGGCACCGTCGCCGAACGGGCAGCGTGGGAGGAAAGCACAGCCTTCGAGATGCTCGCCGGGCGCAGGTGGTTGGCCAGGCATGGCTTGCGGCAGGGTGGACTCGGAGAGGCGCGGGATCGAAGCCAGGAGCCCTCGGGTGTACGGGTGGGTTGGCCGGCCGAACACACGGATTGCCAGCCCATCTTCTACAACGTGGCCGGCATACATCACCGCCACACGGTCGCTTACGCGCGCGACTGCACCCAGGTCATGGCTGATATACAGCATAGCCGTGCCCGTTTGTGTCTGGATTTCCCGTAGCAGTACCAGAATGTGAGCCTGGGTGGTGACATCCAGACCTGTGGTCGGCTCATCAAGGATCAGTAGCTCCGGTTCAGATGCCAGTGCCCTGGCGATGGCCACTCTCTGCACTTGCCCGCCAGAGAGTTCATGGGGGTAACGTCCGAATATCTCTTCGGGTTGGCGTAAGCGCACCTGGCCCAGAAGCAAAACCGCGCGTGAACGCGCCTCTTTTTTCCCCAGGTTTCGGTGCAATGTCAGCACTTCCTCAATCTGAGCGCCCACGCGCATATTGGGTGTCAGTGACTCTCCTGTGTTCTGGGGGATGAGGGCTATACGCTTGCCGCGCAGGTTTTCGAGTTCTTTTGAGGTGAGACTGAACACATTGACTTTGCCAAAAGACACTGTCCCGGCCCGTAACAGGGCGCCAGGGCGCAGAAACCCCAGCATTGCCAAGCCGAGCGTTGTCTTGCCACAGCCCGACTCACCTACCAATCCAAGAGCCTCTCCTGGCCGCATGTCCAGGGACACCTGGCGTAGAATACCCGCCAGGCCGCCATGGCGATCGTGATAGCCAATTGTGAGATCCTCAATTCGGACCAATGGCTGGATCATACCGGTGCCTCCCGGCTGCGGTCCAGCCCTACCGCTTTGGCTAACGCATCAGCCGCCAGATTGATGCCGATCACCAAAGTGCTGAGCGCCAGCATCGGAAAGACCGACGCCCAGGGGGCAAACGCGAGACGTGCACGATTCTCGGCGATCATCAAGCCCCAGTCAGGAGTTGGCGGCGTTATCCCGAAGCCAAGGAAGGAGAGCCCACTAAAGGACAACAGCATCCAGGACCACCTCATCGCCCATTGCACCATTAGGATGTCGAGCACATTGGGCAACAGTTCTCGGAGCACCACGTTCCAGGTGCGCTCGCCCCGCGCCCGCGCTGCGGTGATGAAATCGCGCGCGACAAAGTCCAACGTGGCACTGCGAGCGATACGAACGATGCTAATCCCGGAACGGAAGGCGAGCATTAATATCAAAACGGTGTTGCTGGTGCCAAGCGCACTGATAACCAAAAGATACAGGAACAAGGACGGCAAAGCCAGCATGGCATCGACGACGCGCATCATCGCCTCGTCGATGACCCCACCGACGAACCCAAGAACGATACCGGACAGACCGCCCCACGTCAGGGCCAATGCCCCTGCAGTGAGTGTGATGAGGAGGGCGATGCGACCGCCCAGCAACACGCGCGTAAGCACGTCACGACCGAAGGAATCCGTGCCGAAAAGATGTTCGCTAGAGGGGCTCTGCGTGAGGCTTTTCGAGTCGATTTTGGTCGGCGAGTACGGCACGAGGAGCGGTGAGGTCACAGCAATGGTGAGATGGATGACCAGGATCGTTAGCCCGATCATCCCCGATGGCGATCGTCGAAATCGTTGCCAGGTCTCTTTGAACGGATTGTATTCCACAACCGCCGGTCTCTCAAGTGTTTTCGCATTTGCAGTCATAATCGCTAACCCCGCATACTTCGCAACCGTGGATTAAGCACCATTGTCAGGAGATCAGCTCCCAGGTTGAGCAGGACATAGGCCGAAGCGACGAGGAGTATCACACTCTGGACCACAGGAATATCACGGTCGTGGACCGCCTGGATCATCAATGTGCCAATGCCCGGGTAATTGAAAACCTGCTCGATAATGACCAATCCGCCGACCAGCCATGCGATGTACATGGCGAGCAAGTTAATGGTAGGCAATAGGGCGTTGGGCAGGGCGTGGCGCAGCACGACCCTCCTATATGGGACTCCTTCTAGGATCGCCATCTGAACATAGTCGCTGGTCATGACATCGATCACGTTGGTACGGACCATGCGCAAGTTGTGTGCGACCATAACAAAGGTTAAAGTGACGACGGGTAAGACGATATTTGGAAGCATCTCCTTGATTGGTGCGCCTGTCGACACGATTGTGACGGCCGGCAAGATGGGCCATGTGATGGCGAACAGCAGGATCAGGAAGGTGGCAGTGACAAACTCTGGCAACGTCATCAAAACAAGTGCGATCGTGGAGATCCAAATATCTGGCTTCCGGTCGCGGGTCAGTCCGGCGATAACACCGAGGGCAAGCGCGAGTGGCAAGCCGATAAATCCAGCCGTCAATCCCAAAAGCAGCGTATTGCGCATTCGCACACCGATGAGTTCGTTGACCGGCCGGTTCCTGGCGAGCGAAACGCCTAGATCACCATGCAACGCATCGCCGAGCCAATTCACATAGCGTTCCAGAACCGGCCGGTCGAGACCCAGCTCAGCTCTGAGCGACGCCAGGCTGGTCGGCGTCGCTTCGCGGCCAAGAAACGCGGTAGCGAGGTCACCGGGAAGAAGCTCGACACCAATAAAAACAACCAGTGAGAGAATCAAGAGCGTCACGACGGAGAACAGGAACCGCCGTGCGATATACTTCAACATAGAAACCTCCTTACCCCAAAAACCTCCCCTTCCCGATGCTTAGGGGAAGGGGAGGTCTTAGAGATCAACGATGGGCGGTCACTCCTCGATGTAGATCTCGTGCCAGAGGGTATTCTTGTAGAAAATGGGAGGAAGTCCCTTGACTTTGGTTTTCATTGCCCAGATGCCTGTCCTAAAATAGGGTAGAATCGTCCCACCATCTTCAGCAGCCAGGCGTTGGGCTTCTTGGTAGAACTCGGTTCGCTTAGCTTGATCCAGCTCTGAGCGGGCATTTGCTATTGCCAAATCAAACTCCTCGTTACACCAGGCGGATTCGTTCCACAAGCTGTCACAGCTAAGGGCTTCGTTGAGAACCTGGTCGGCAGTTCGCTGGCTCCAACTGGTCATGAAAAAGGGAGCCGCCATCCACCCCAGTTCCCCTGACCAATAGCCGTCGGCAGGTACCTGTCTGATCTCAATATTGATCCCGGCCTCAGCCGCCTGCTGCTGGTACACCACTGCGAGCGGCATGAAGTAGGGATCAACAGGGGACGAGATTAGCTCCAGATCCAGACCATCTGGATAGCCCGCCTCAGCGAGCAGCTCCTTGGCCTTCTCGACATCGTGGGGTGGATCAAGTTCGAGCTGATAAGCATCGCCTGGCCAGACCGGATGATCATACGCCATCACGCCATATCCTTGAAGGACCACGTCGAGTATCTCCTGCCGGTCTACAACGAGCTTAAGCGCCTGGCGCACTCGGAGGTCATCGAAGGGTGGCTCCCGTACGTCCATAACAATCCCATCCCAGTTTCCAGTTACCACCTCCAATACTTTATAGCCTGGCTCTTGTACAAAGAGCTCGGCTTCCTCGAGAGTTACATTGAAGCTCAAGTCGGTTTGCCCTGAGAGCAACGCTTGCGTCCGGGCCTGTGCGTCGGCAATTCCAACGAATTCGATCGCGGCCAGACCAGGTTTACCGTCCCAGTAGTCGTCGTGCGCCGCGAACACGCTTGTGCCATAGATATCAGGCTTTACAAGTTTGAAAGGTCCGGTTCCATTGGGATTCTCCTCGATGTTAGGCAGGCTGCCCTCTCCGATAATGCCCATGCGGTAATCCACCAATAGCATTGGCAAGTCGACAAACCCAGACTTGAGGTTAAATACCACAGTGTGTTCGTCGGGCGCCTCAATCTGTTCCGGATCGATCATGTCTAACACGGCCGCGACGGGAGAATCCAAGTCCGGATCGAAGATGTTCTCAAAGCTATAGAGGACGTCTGCCGAGGTAAACGGCTTGCCGTCGTGGAAAACGACACCCTCGCGTAGCTTAAAGACCCACCTTTGGGCTGCTTCATCGACTTCAAAAGACACGGCCAGGCGAGGTAGCAGCTCTCCATTTGCATCAAGTAGGAACAATCGATCGTACAGAAACAGGATTGGGGGTTGCCAGCGAGTCGCCGTAGGGGGATTCAAGGTCTCCTTGCCACCCATTTCTATTTCATCGGCAAAGCGGAGCGTACCACGATCGTCGACAGGTTCAGGTGTCGCGGTGACGACCTTCTCTACCTCTTTGATCACTTCTACCTCTTCCAAGACGGTCTCGATGACCGTCTCGATGACCGTCTCGATGATGGTCTCGCCCTCGACGATCTTGGTGACTTCTACCTCTTTCTCGACAATCCTGGTGACCTCGATCACCTCGGCCTCCGGCGCGGTGCAACTTACCAAGGCTGCGACGAGCATGGTCAGAACTACCATTATCGTCAAGAGTTTGCTCAAATTGGTGTTCATCCTATTTCCTCCTCAAATTGTGAATAGAAGATACTGTATACGATGCTGGTCCGCAGCAGGTACCTCCATTCCAAGTTCTCGACAATCACCTCCTTCTGTTGTCCAGAAACGCGGTTTCCAAGTGCTCAAATACCGGCAAAACGTCCATATCTAGGGGC
>WSZX01000093.1 GCA_013139935.1 Ardenticatenales bacterium | reverse complement strand
GGCGCGATGTATTCGCCCTTGACCTCAAGCCCTATGAGGTCCGCCCGGTGGACGTTGACAGAGAACGGCCGGATTG
Organism: Ardenticatenales bacterium; assembly: GCA_013139935.1. GTDB lineage: Bacteria > Chloroflexota > Anaerolineae > Promineifilales > UBA4811 > GLR113. Next base: position 6,367 of record WSZX01000093.1, on the reverse strand, counting down.
TATCCCCGTTTCGTCAGAATGCAAGGAATTGGCTGGAGCGATAGCAATTCTCAGTTTGCAGCGCTATCCGGCGGGTTGGTGGACACTCCAAACAGCGAACTGGCACGAATGGAAACAGTGCGCGAATTGGGAAAGGAATGAGTTTTCCCAGGTTCTTGGGAGGGGAGCGTCGTGGACGACGTCAGGTTTGCTGGTCGGAATACCATTCCGACCTACGGCGGCCGGGATTGGTTGGGTTCGGTGGAGGGAATACCATTGCGACCAACGGCGGCCGGCATTGCTGGTAGCATCGGGAGGGGCAGCTATTCTCAGATTGCACCGTGAACTGGCGGGGTCGTGGGCATTCCGGAAATGCGGAACTGGGATGCAGGACGGTCTGCGGAGGCGCCCCCTGCGCGCTTGGTTGTCCCCACCCTGCCACATTGAGAATTGCTGTCGGCGCGAGGACCGGTCCGGCGCCTGGACGGCCGTGCGGGGCCGAAAAAGAAAAAACCCCCCTGCGGCACGGTCGCAGGGGGGTTGGGGCGTGATTTCGGCCGGCTCTTATTTGGGGAAGCAGTCCAGATCCCAGGGCGCCTTGCCGACGCCGAAGGGCTTTTCCCGACCGGAGATGTCCTTGCCCTTGAGATAGTCCACCATCAGCGGGGTGACGGCCGGAATCAATTCGGGCATCATTCTGGGCATCAGGTTGTCCATTACCGGCGGCATCAGGTCGGGCATCTGCTCCTGCATATAGTCCGGCATGATGGGGATGCGTTGGAGCATCAGCTCCAGCATCTTTTCCATGACCTTGGGCATCATGCCCGGCAGCAGGATGGGAAACAGGACCGGGAACAGTGGCTTCATCAGATCGATCAAAAAGCCGTTGCCCACCTTGCCCATGGCGCTCATCATTTTGCCCATCGCCAGCGGCATCGCGTCCATCATTTCGGGGAACATGTCCGCCATCAGGTCGGCAAAGCCACAAGGTGTCATCAGGTAGACCATCTTCTCAAAGACCGCCCACTGGGTGAGGGCATAGTGGGTCGATTCGGCGATGTCGTCTATGCCCAATCCCTTGGCGGCGAACCAGGCCAGGTCGTAGATGGGCATGTCGGTCCCCATCCGGTCGGCACTGACCCGCAACTGGAACTGGCAGCAGGGGCATAGGGCCAGCATCGCGTCGGCGTTTACGTCCAAGGCCTCTTGAAGCCGGTGGTCGCCAATCTTGTGGGCGACAGGCGGCTCGCCGATCAGGGTGACCACGCTGCCGCAGCAGAGCCCCTCCTGCCGATTGTGCTCTACTTCGACAAACTCGACCCCCGGGATCGCGTTGATGATATCGCGCGGCGGTTCATATATCCCGCCGGCCCGGCCGACGTGGCAACTGTCGTGCCAGGTAACGCGCATCGGGATCTCGTGGGTGAATTCCAGGTCGCCGCGCTTGATAGAGTCGGAGACCAGCTCGGAATAGTGCTTGGTTTCCAGGTCGTACTCAATGCCGAGCTTTTCGCACCACTCGGGGTAGAGTTTGGACCAAACCAGCCAGCAGGCGGGGCAGGAGGTGACCACCGTCTTGGCCTCGCGCTTTTTCATCTCGGCCACGTTTTTCCGCAAGATCTCTTCCCAGACATCCCACTGCCCGGAGACCAGGAGCGGGATGCCGCAGCAGCTTTCGTCGTTCCCCAGGTAGGAGAACTCGTATCCGGCTGCGTCCAGCAGCTTGACGGTTCCCTGCCCGATGTCGTTCTCCACGTAGCTGATCGTGCAGCCGGCAAAGTAGGCGATGTCGGCTGTGTCCTTGAGCTTGCTCTTGATGTCGTCCGGCACCCAGGCGTCCCGGTCCTTGCGGTAGGCGCCCCAGATGTTGCCCTCCTTGCGGGCGCTGGCCGCCATGACGTAGAATGGCGAAAAGGTCATCTTGTCCTGATCCAGCAGCATTTCCTCGGTGTCCTTGTCGTGGATCAGCCGGCCGCGCAATTTCATCCAGCTCGGCTCGATGGGAAGCCCCAAGCAGCAGTTGACGTTGCAGCGCTCACAGGTGGTGCAGATGAGGGTGGTGGTGACTGCCTCTTTGTCGTACTCTTCGCGACCCTCCATGAATTCCTTGAGGTAGAACCATTTCCCACGGGGCGATTGGCTCTCCCAGCCGCGGCCGTAGAATTGATCGCAATCGCTCACACAGAAACCGCACTGCGAGCAGGCATAGGCGTACCAGGCCACATCGGCCGGCACCCCGCGCACGTCGTGCTTGCCGATCCGCTCGCCGAGCCGGACCTTGAAGAGATTGGCAAACGGGCGCATCATGGGTTCCAGCTTTTGGGCGGTGCCCATCATCAAGCTCATCCGCCTGGTGGCCCCGACGCCATTGAGAAAGACCTTGCCGGGGTTCATCATGTCGGTGGGATCGACCTGAGCCTTGTATTCTTGCAGCCGGACCAGCCGCTCGGCGCCCAACACCTGTTCAGCTTCGCCCGCGAAATAGAGGCCGGTGGTATAGCCCCCACCGCCGTGCTCTTTGGCTACCTTGATGGCTACCAGTGAGGCGGCATAGGCGACGTTGAAGCCAAAGCTGCGTTCGTCGTGGGGAATAAAGCCCAGCATGATCACCTGGGTCTCTCTTGCACCGGATGGCCCAACCAGCATCCCCTCTATCACGAGCGGCTGCTTGATCCGTTTCTCCAGATCGGCCAGAACGCCACCCAGCCCGGCCGCCGGGATGATGAACTCGGTCGGGATGATCGATGGACCCAGCCGTTTGACCTTCATCAGGTTGAATCGATCCTCCCATTCGTGATCGGCCAGTTCCTGGCTCAGCCACGTACCGGCCGCCGCTTCCACATGTTGGTCCAGCGCCGAGCCCACCGCCTCTGCTCGCGAGGCGGGATAGACAAAGATGCCGATGTATTTTTCGGGCATCTTGGGGTGCTCCTTGTCCGGCTCGTCGTGCAAGTGCTTGACGGGGGCGGCGTTTTTCAATTCCGCCATCCGGGGGTTGATAAAGCTGATGGACCAGAGGGGAATCTGGGCCCGGATGATCGCATCGAGCGCCCGGACCAGATCGTCAGCGTTTTCAAACTGCGCGGCTCGGACCTGCTCGGCGGCCTGGTCGTCCAGCGGCCGGACTCGCAGTGTCACCTGGCTGATGATCCCCGTAATCCCCTCCGCGTCGGCGATCATGTCCAGCTCGTCTCCGGACACGGTGCGCGCCACGCCATCGGCCTGCACCACTCGGGCGCTGACCACGTTCTCCTTGAACCAGCCGTACTCGTAGCTGCCCAGTCCGCCGCCCCCCTGCGCCAGCCAGCCGGCTACCGTGGAAGAAGGGTAGCTGCTGGGGTAGAGGCGCAAGGTGAGGCCGTGCTTTTCCAGCTCGCGGTCCAGAGTTTTCCAGACAACTCCTCCCTGCACCGTGACAGTCTGCTCCGCGGGATCCACCGAGAGGATACGCTGCAGGTGAAAGGAGTCGATCACCACTCCGCCCTTGACGGGCAGGACACCGCCATAGCCGGACGTAGCCCGGCCGCGCGGGACCAGCGGCAGCTTGTTCTCCGTGGCCCAGCTGACGAGTTGCGCCAGCTCCTCCTCGTTCTCCGGTTGGACCACAGCGTGAGGCATGGTACTGCCGACAAACGGGCCGATGAGGGGGGGCATTACGCCGACGTCGTGGCTGTACATGGTGCGCTCGCGCCGATCCCAGCGGACGCGAGGGCCAAAGAGCGCTTGCAGATCGGCCTGTTGACCAGCCTTGAGTTCCCGCATAACAGAGTTCCTCCAAAGTACTTGATAAAAAACAACTTTGTCTTTTGCGAACGTTGTGCACCTGATTCCGCATTCAAAGCGGGAAGCTATTCCCTAACAAGTGCTAATCAGGATATGAGATCGACCAACCGCGCCTGGCGGCGAAGATTGTCAGCCAGAACCTGGCGCATAATGTCCAGAGCCTGAATGATGCGGTCGTCGGTCAGAGAGTAGACAACGGCCGGACCCTCACGCCGGCTGGTCACCATGCCCCGGTTCAGGAGTTCTTTGAGGTGCCGGGAAACGGTTGACTGGGGCGTGCCGAGATACTCGGCCAGGTTGGTGACGTTACGCTCCTTGTCGTATAGTGCGTAGACAATGCGGATCCGCTTGGGATCCGCAACCGCCTGGCAGCATTGCGAATGGAGCAGTTCTGCTTCCTCTGGGCTCAGATCCGACATCGATTCTCCTTTGCCTTCAGGGGCATCTTCCCATGGGTCGGGCCCATGCGTCCGGCCATGTGTCCGGATAGCCGCATACATGGATAGTATAGCAGGCTGGCGACAGGTGTCATCGTGACATTTGTCACTAGCTGGTGGTGATGGATCGGACATGGGGGGATTGGCCAGATGCCGGACGCACATCCGCACCCCCTGAGGTCCAGTAGCGGTGCTCGCGGTGCTCGCCATGCTCGCGGCACTTGGTCCCTTCCGACGAATGGCGTGTGCCTCCCGTTGCCCGGCCGTCGGGAAACTGTGCGGCTGCAGATGGGCAAATCCCGGGATAGCTGTTACAATTGCCCCGCAGCGCTGACCTGCGTCCAATGAGAAATGGACCTGGCGCACTGAGCACTTGTTTTTGAATGGTGATTCACGGGTAGAGCGGTCACAGAACCGCCAAGTTGGTTTTGAACAAGTACCGAGGGAGCGGTTTTGGAGACAGGCGGAAGCTGACGGACGGCGCCGCGCCGCACCGCAATCAGCCTCAGTCTACACCAGGCCGCGTGTGATCTGGGTGCGGCTCGGCCGGGCCCTGGCGGATGGAAGAGAACGAACGCAAGATGGGAAGCGGGAACAGGTCGGCCGTGGTGCGTGACCTCGCAGAGACGCTGTTGCTGACCTGCGTGGTGTTTCTGGCTATCAATGTGACGACCGGCCGGTTCTTTATAGACGGCAACAGCATGGAACCCACGCTGCACGATGGCCAGTATATCGTCGTCAGCAAGCTGGTCTACGAGTTGGCAGAGCCGGGTAGGGGAGATATTGTCGTCCTGCAGTATCCGCACGACCTAAGCCGCAATTTCATCAAGCGGGTGATCGGTGTCCCGGGCGACGAGGTCGTCATCGACGACGGCGAGTTGATCATCAACGGTAGCGGGATCGAGGAGCCGTACATTGGCCAACTGGGGAGTTATTCGGGGCAGTGGACGCTGGGTCCGGATGAGCTCTTTGTGCTCGGTGACAATCGCAACAATTCGAGCGACTCTCACAGTTGGGGCGTATTGCCCCGTGAGAACGTGCTGGGTCGGGCGTGGGTGATCTACTGGCCGCCGCAAGATTGGGGGACAGCTCCCCATATCGACTATGATCTCGCGCACGGCACAGCGCATGCGGCCGGCGAGTAGGGGAGGTCGTCAAACCGGAACGTTGACATGATCGATTTTCACTTTTTTCCACTGGCCAGTTACGACGACTATTGCGATTTTACCTTTTGCCGGCATGGGGTGGTGCATCTGCTGTGGTGGAACGTCACCGTCCGTCTCGAAACCGGCGAATTCCAGCATCTGGCTTCTTTGTTGGAGCGGGGGACCTCTCTCACTTCTTCGTTCCCTCTCGGCGACGGTGATTTTGCCGTCACTCTCGAGGAGGATCGATATCGGGTGCGCATGGGCCAGGTTGAATTTGTCTTGACGGCGGACGAGTACCTGGCGATGACGGATACTGCGCTGGAGGCGGCCCGCCAACTCGAACGCGTCCTGGCCTCTGATGAGTGGCACGATTGGGAGCCAGAGTCGGACGCGCTGGGCTATATGGATCAGTGGCAGATGTCTGGCTTTTCGCTGAACTGATCCGGCCGCGCCGAGTGGCTCTTATCTGCGGCGGCCGAGCAGCCCGGCCGCGATGCCGCCGACGAGTACGGCCGGCGCCAGGATCATCATGCAGATCCCGGCGATGAACATTCCCCTGGCAGCCTGGTGTTTGCTGTCGGAAAACGCGACTCGATCGCCGGCATACAGCTCCTGTGGAATAATGTCCCCGGTTGAGGCCCTTTTTCCCAACACGGTGGCCAGGTCGCCGTCGAAAAAGCCGCGCAGGCGCAGCGAACCGTGGGGGACCCACTCGCCGCCGTCCTGGGCCTCGTCGTAGGAATCGGAGTAGATCAGTTCCTCGTGGAGCGGTCCGCTCAAGGTGGCGTCGTTGGCGCTGAGGATCCACACGATCTCTCCGTTGACGTCCAGCGTCAGGTCGGGCACGAGCCGTTCGATCGTCTCCCATTTCCCTGAGGGTTCGTCGTCCGGATCGTCGGGATCGGGAAGAGTGACGATCCACTCTTGCAGCCGGTAGGCGACAAAGCCGCCCTCGTCCATCAGCGGGTTGTCCGCGAGCCGGCCGGTTACCAGGACCTCTTTGCCGGCGGGCGCCTCGGC
>WSZX01000392.1 GCA_013139935.1 Ardenticatenales bacterium | reverse complement strand
GACTTTGTAAGTAAAGCTTACTATCAACTGGGCGTATTCCCTTGCTTGTTGAGGTCAGCCAATGCGAAAAGCCACCCCAGAGAGAGCGAGGATTCATAACAGCAGATTGGTCTTGAAGACAATCTATGAACGAAGCCAGATCAGTCGGGTCGCGATATCGCGAGCTACCCAGCTAACACGTCCCACTGTCTCGGAAATCGTTGCCGGCCTAATGGAGCAAGGGCTGGTCGAAGAGATAGGTTATGCCCCGTCGAGCGGTGGCAAGCGGCCTATGTTGCTGCGCGTGGTGGATGACTCTCGCTACTTGATTGGCGTTGACCTGGGCCGGGGTGATTTTCGCGGTGCGGTGATCAATCTGCGAGGTGAGATCAAGCACCGGGTTGAACTGCCGCTACACAAGCGCCGCGGCGACGCCGCATTGGCCCTGGCGTATGACCTGATTGACGCACTAGTAGAATCAGCCGGCGCGCCACTGCTTGGCATGGGCATTGGAGCCCCTGGTCCGGTTGATGTCGTGAGGGGGGTGATGCACCATGCCGTCAATCTCGATTGGCGCGACATCCCCATGCGTGAGCGGCTGCAAGAGCGCTATAACTTGCCGGTATACATGGCCAACGACTGCCAGGTGGCCGCGCTGGCCGAGCACACATTTGGCCATAACGGAGACGAGGAAAAAAATCTTGTCGTGATCAATGTGGGATACGGGATAGGAAGCGGAATCGTGCTCGACGGCCAACTCCTGTACGGCAAACCCCTCGGCGCCGGTGAGATAGGACATGTGGTCGTCGTTCAAGATGGCGAGCAATGTAGCTGTGGCAATTTCGGATGTCTCGAAACCGTGGCCAGCAGTCGGGCAATCATCCGACGAGCCCAGGCTGCGGCCCGAGACAATCCACACTCCCGACTAAATCAGTATGCTGCTTCCCCTGATGAGATCACCCTTGCAGTGATCTGCCAGGCCATGCAAGATGGTGACGAATCTGCGCGCCAGATCGTCTTTGAAGCCGGCCGCTACCTCGGTATCGCCGCAGCGAATCTGGTCGGCGTGTTGGGAAGCTGTCGCATTCTATTCGCCGGCAGCGTCACCTGCTTTGGCCAGTTCCTGCTGGATGTGATTCGTGAAGAGGTGGGCAAGCGGTCGTTACCCCTCGTTGCCCGTGATACGGAGATCAGTTATGCAGGTCTGGGACCGAACATCGTTCTTCTGGGCGCATCTGCATTGTTATTGCCGAGCGAACTCGGACTACTGTAGGCGGCCGTGTGACGCGCCAAGATAGGAAGGAGGTGAATGATAGGGAAGAGAAACGACGAAACTGATGCTGCTTTCAGCGCACACGTGTATGAAAGGATCCAATTCAAAGATATGGAGGAGAATAGATCATGAAAGACAAGATTCGTTTGTTGCTGGCGGTGATTATCATCGCATCGTTGTGGTTGGCCGCTTGTGGCCCCAAGGAGACGCCGGCCGCCGAGGAGACGCCGGCCGCCGAGGAGACCACAGCCCCGGATGAGACCGCGACTGAGGTTGAAGAGGTTGTAGAACCGGAAGCCGAGGGCCCGATCACCCTAGTCTACTGGTCGATGTGGAATGAGAACGAACCCCAGGCCCAGGTGATCCAGGGCTGGATCGATGCGTTCGAAGCTGAGAACACCAACATCACCATCGATGCTGTGTGGAACGGGCGCCAGAACCAGACCCTGGTGCGGACAGCCCTCAGCGCCGGAGAGCAGATTGACCTGATGGATCAGGATTCCGACCCGCTGGCCGGCGGACTGATGCTGGAAGGCCTGGGCTACCCCCTAGACGAGTTCCTTGGCACACCTGCTTTGGATGAGGACACAGCCATCAAAGATGTATTCGTGCCCGGCGTGCTGGACATGTTCAAAGGGCCGGATGGCGAGACTTGTCTGTGGCCCTATGTCTACAATACTGTGCAGTTCTGGTACAACAAAGACATGTTCGCAGAGGTCGGGGTGGAACCGCCCGAGACCTACGCAGAGTGGATGGATGTGAACCAGGCCCTGCTCGATGCCGGCTATGCCCCCATCGCCGCTGAGAGCGACATCGCCTTCTACCAGATTGACTTTCTGACCTACTATGTCGCCCGCGTCAAAGGTCCCGGCTTTCTGAAAGCCAGTATGGAAGACGCAAGCGGCGCGATGTGGAATGACCCGGTCTACCTGGAAGCTGCGCAAGCCATGCAGGATTTGTGGGACAAGGGCTACATCCCCGAAGAGACCGAAGGCTACCTATGGCCCGCTGGTAAGCAGACGCTGGGCTTTAGCGAAGCTGGTGCCGAGCTGGTCGGCTCGTGGCTGCCAATTGAGTTGAAAGACGTCTCAGATTTCGAGTGGGGTGCCTTTAACTATCCGGCCATCGAGGGCGGCGCTGGGTCCAACAAGGACTTGCAGGTGGCTTTGCTGGCCTTCATGCTCCTAGAGGATACCGAACATCCGCAAGAGGCCTTTGAGTTCTTGCGCTTCATGATGACCAAGGAGAACATGCAGCAGATGGCGGATGAGGCGTTGGTGGGTGTCACCCGTAAGGATGTGAAATGGGCCGACGCCATTGCCGATGGCGCGGAGGCGGCCGCCAATGCAGAGAACGTGATGGGCTTGAGCGACGGCACCGTGGCCCTCTATCCCGAGTTTGTCAACAATATCCTCTATGTCCACTGGCGCTCGCTCTTCCTGGGTGTGGTCACACCGGAAGAGTACGTCGCTAAAATGGCGGGCGACGCCGCGGCCTATTGGGAAGGCGGCGCACTGCCAACGGAAGAAGAGGAAGAAGTTGTTGTATCGGATGAGCCCGTTACGCTCGCTTACTGGTCGATGTGGAACGAGGACGAACCGCAGGGCCAGGTAATCAAAGGCGCGATCGAGGCCTTTGAGGCCGCCCATCCCAACGTGACCCTGGATGTCACCTGGTACGGCCGCGACATCCGCAACCTGCTGGACCCGGCTCTGGAAGCCGGTGAGGCCATTGACATCTACGACCTGTGGGCCGGCGGCCGCGGGAAGGCGATGGACCTGGCCGATTACCTGGACCTTCCAGCTTTGGGTGAGGGGTATGAAGACGGTGATATGACGGTGCGCGAATCCATCATGCCGGCCCTGTGGGCCAGTGCCGATACCCAAAATGCGGCCGGCGATATCATCGGCGTTCCCTACAATCCCTTTGTGGTGATGGTATTCTACAACAAGGACGCTTTCAACGAGGCCGGTATCGAGAGCGCCCCGGAGAGCTGGGACGAGTTCATCGCTGCCTCTGAGGCGCTGCAGGCAGCCGGCTATGCTCCCTTTACCGAGGACATCGACGCCTACATGGACATCATCATCGGCGCCTTTACCGAGCGTGCCGTGACCTGCGAAGGGATTATTGACGTGATCAATGACCAGACCGGTGAGGCATGGAACGACCCGGTGCTCCTGCAGATGGCAGAGGATATCTATGAATATTCTGCCTATCTGGCCGAGGGGACGGATGGGAACCTGTACCCGGCCGGGCAGCAACGAATTGCGCTGGGCGAAGTTGCCATGAACCTGAATGGCTCCTGGCTGCCCAGCGAGATGTTGGAGC
>WSZX01000200.1 GCA_013139935.1 Ardenticatenales bacterium | reverse complement strand
CGGGCGCGTTGGGGTGTTCGGCACAGCGGAAGAGCACGCCGTCGATGGTCAGTTCTTGATGGGCTTTTGGTTGAAAAGGCATCTAATCTCTGTGGCCGGGTCTCTTTCCTAGACGAGGACAGTTCCTGAGCCTCGAGTTTGCCGACAATTCTGGCCGCCTATCGCACGAGGCGGGGCCATGTCATCCGCGGGTTGATCTGCACTGGAACTCTAGCCGCGCATGGGTTTCCGGTCGTTTCTTCCGGCAGAGATACCATGACCATGATACCGGCGCAGCCTGCCCTTGGGCCTCCGGCGGCTCTTCATTGCAGCTCCCCGGAACTGCGGCCCCAGCTCGCTATTAGAAGGGGGCCCACTCTTTCACAGGAGGCATCCAGCTTGCCAGGGCCGGATTCTGTCGTTCCGAGATGCACGAGCAACTCAGCCTTCCGGGCCGGTGGAAACACATCGAAATCCGACCGCGTGGTAGCGCGGGTAGGGTCTGTCATAATCGCGGTCGGCAGAACGGACATTCCTCTCAAGGCCTGTCCAACTGCCACCGCGCAGGACCCGGTAATCTCCCGCTGACGGGCCGGTGGGATTCCAACTGGGAGAGTCAGCATAGTAATCGTTGTCGTACCGGTCCGCAGCCCACTCCCACACATTGCCTGCCATGTCCAGTGCGCCGCACCAACTGGCGCCATCCGAGTAGGAGCCGACCGGTGCAGTCATCTCGTATCGATCGTCGTACGTAGAATCCCGGTGGTCATACTCGCAGTTTGCATCACAGTAGTTCAATAGTTCACCATCAAAGGTGTCTCCCCACGGGTAGGTATTTTGCGCCGGCCCGCGGGCTGCGTACTCCCACTCCGCCTCGGTCGGCAGGCGCCCACCGGCCCACTCGCAGTATGCTTGCGCGCCGAACCAATCTACACAGACCGCTGGGTGGTCCGCCTTGGCTTCATCTTCGTATGTTGGAATGCCCCAGTCACACTCTGTGGGTGCCTCACACACCCCTGCCTCTGCGCACTGACGATACTGTGTGTTGGTGACCTCGGTCCGATCAATCCAGAAGCTATTCAACCGAATCGTGTGCACCGGCCGTTCGTCGCTGGCGCCCTCGGTGCTCCCCATCTCGAACTCCCCGGCGGGGACATAGACCATGGTCATCGTGTCGCCGGGGCGCATCCACCTGTCGCCAGGTGCAAGCGTCGGGGTCTGTGTAGCGGTCGGTGTGGGGGGAGGGGTCTGCGTGACGGTCGGCTCGGTCGTGGGTGTCGGAGTTAGAGTTAGAGTGGGACTGGCTGTCAGAGTGGTGGTAGGGGCGGCGGTCTGCGTCGCGGTTGGAGTTGGTGTCTGCCAGATCGCCAGGGGCCACCAACCAAAGCGGAGCCCGGTCAGGCCCACCAGAGAGGCCAGTACAATCGTCCCGCCGAGAATCCGGGCTAAAATGGCTATCGATCGTTTTCCTTTGGCTGACGTCCCCCGCAGCGTTGGGGGTCCCACGGGCTCCCACCGGCCGAGCCCGCACTGCGGACAGATCTCCAGTTCAGGAGCTACCTGTTCTCCGCAATGGGGGCAAGCCCAGCCGGCCACCTCACGGCGCTGTTCCTCCAGGGACCTGATGCGGTTCTCGAGATCGGTGGCGAGTTTTGTTGGTGCAATGCGGGCCGCGCGGTGGTACAGAGCCAGCGCGGTGTCCAGTTCGCCGTCGCTGGTTGCCTGCACCGCCTGGAGGATGAGTTGAGAGATCTCAAGATCGGCCGTCCGGTCTGGCTTTGGTGCCCTCTTGCTGACCTCCACCGTCGGCGCAACTGCCTCGTCCGGCAGGGCTACCAGCCACTCTCCCAATGTAGGGCACTCGGCCACGGTGTCTGCGTGCCAGGCGCGGGTAAGGAGGTTGGCAATTGCATCTCCCCAATCCATTCGTAGACTGGTGATCAGGATCTGGTAGCGCTCATTGTCGCGCTGCGTCTCTTCGGCCTGGAAGTAGCTCTCTCCCCAGGCTGCTTGCCGTACTTTGTCGCTGCTCCAGCCAAGGATCTCGGCCAGGAGGACCGCGCCGGCAAAGCGGTCGGCCTTGGCATTCCATAATCCCTGCGAGGATGTCTTGTGTGCATAGCCTGGAGACCCGGCCGGCGGCAGCTCCGGCCGCGTAAGACGCGGCGCGTAGATGCCTTCGACGTCGACGAGGGCCGCCGTGGCCTGGGAAAAGTCAGGGGAGAGGATCAAGTTGGAGGCGGAGAGGTCGCAATGGGCGATGCTGCGCTCTTCCATGGAGAGCAGAACCCGCGCCAGCGCGCGGGCGATGGAGAGGGATTGCTCTGGAGCAAAGGGTGACCACGATGGGTCATTCCGACTCAACAGGATCGTCTGCCAGGTTGGTCCTTCCACCCAGGGCATAAGGACTGCGTAGATCAAGTAGGGGAAGGAACGAAGGGGTTCGGCATGCCGACTGGGAGTGAGGATGGTGCGCTGGCAGACCTGTAGGCCAGGGAGAGAGGCCAGGGATGCGATCTGATCGGGAGGTGAGACCAAGTGCAGGGTGCGAAAGCGGGGGTGAAAGACTTTGAGGGCCCGCTGGTCTTCTTGTGCCTCAAGCAGGTAGACGACCGCCGAGTTTCCCTCCTGCGCGTAAGGGATGCCGGGCGCGTTGGGGTGTTCGGCAAAGCGGAAGGGCACGCCGTCGATGGTCAGTTCTTGATGGGCTTGCGGTTGAAAAGGCATCTGGTCTCTGTGGCTGGGTCTCTTTCCTAGACGAGGACAGTTCCTGAACTTTGAATCCCCCGGCAGCCCTAATCGCCTGCCAGAAATGGCCGAACTTGCATCTGAAGCTCGATTTGCGGTGGGTCCGGACCTTCCTTCTGACGAGAAGCAAGAGCGGCCACTAGTTGTTTGGATCCAGTGGCGTCCGGCCTCCAATACTCAAGTGAGCGTAGACACATCACGGCGCGCACCCAGGTTACAACCTGACCTGTCTCTGATGTACCCGAGCGTGTTCAGCATTGATTATTGCCAGGATCCCGTCCACGGCCGCATCCACATTCCCCTGCGGATTGACCACGCAATAGTCGAATTCGCCAATCCGCTGCAGTTCCTGTCGGGCGGTTGCTACCCGCGTGTTAATCGCATCCGGTTTTTCTGTCCGCCGGGCACGCAACCGCTGAACTAACTCCTCTTCCGACCCGGCGACAATGAAGACCAGTACCGCCTCTGGGGCAAGTTGCCGGATCCTTGCCGCGCCCTGCACGTCCAGCCGCATGATGACATCCTTGCCACTGGAAAACGCCTGGCGCACCTGGTCTATGGGTACCCCCTTGTATTCTCCGTAGACCAGAGCGTATTCAAGCAGTTCATCATCCTCGATCATTCGGGTGAACTCGGCCGCGCTCACAAAGTGATAATCCGTTCCATTCACCTCACCAGGGCGGGCGGGGCGACTGGCGGCTGTGACAACAAAGTGAAAGGGGACGCGCCTTTTTTTCAGATGTTGCAGGATCGTGTCCTTGCCCACACCCGATGGCCCAGAGATGACAATCAACAGCGGCTCTTCCAGCCGCAAGTAAGGATCCGGCTTCATGACTCTTGCTCTAGGTGACCCGGTTGGCTATAATAGGTCATGAATTATACTGGTTTCATGGATATTGGGTAGTGCTCAGATCAAGGTTGAGGGAGTATTGTGCCGCTTTGTAGTTACCGTTGCCGGGATTGTGGACGAAAAGTGACGATCCGCTTTGAAAGCTACGCTGCTTACGATGTGGCGGAAGTAGGCTGCCGTCACTGTGGTGGCTCCAAGTTGGTGGAGATCATCGGGCGGGTAGCCATTGCCAAATCGGAAGAGGCCCGGATGGATGCGCTGGCTGACCCCAGCGCGATGGGAGATCTGGATGAGAACGACCCCAAGTCGATGGGGCGTTGGATGCGGAAAATGGGCCGAGAGATGGGTGAGGACATGGGCCCAGAGTTCGACGAGGTGATCGGCCGGCTGGAAGCAGGGGAAGACCCCGAGTCGATCGAACAAACCATGCCCGATCTGGGCGGCGATATGGGGGGGATGGACGCTTTCTAGCGGAAAGCAGGGTGGCGGCAGGCGCAGAGGACCGATTGGGCCGTGGCCCAATGATTCCAGACTGCCGTGTGGCCCAGGCATCCCGCTTCCCCCTCCGTCGCGGGCGTCACCCGCAGGGACTCTGCCCTTGAAGGTTAAGCCTTCTCTGCACCGTAGCCCACACGGCGGCGGCTACCTCTGTTATTGAGCCGGATGCGTCTATCGAGACCCAACGTTCCGGTTCCATCTCCGCCAGGGTATGGTAGCCTCTGCGCGTCAATCGATAGAAATCGAGTGTTTGCCGGTCCATCCGGTTCCATTCCTGGCCGCTCGTTTTGCGCCGGGTCAGGCCTATCTCAGGCTCCAAATCCAGAAACAGCGTCAGATCCGGTTTGAGGCCTCCGGTGGCAAAGTCTGTGATGGCTGTCAGTGCTTCCAGGTTCAGCCCACGGCCGTACCCCTGGTAGGCCATTGTGCTGTCGGCGTATCGATCGCAGAGGACGATTGTTCCGGCAGCCAGGGCCGGCCGGATGACCTGCCCCACCAGTTGGGCTCGCGAGGCGGAGTATAGTAGGATTTCGGTCTCTGGGACTATATCGCTGTTTTCGATGTCGTGGAGGACCGTCCGAATCTGATCGCCAATGGCCGTCCCTCCGGGCTCACGGGTCAGCAATACGTCGCATTCGGCCGCCACCAGCGCATCATAGAGCAGGCGAATCTGGGTGGTTTTACCGCTCCCGTCGGGGCCTTCCAAAGTGATAAACATTCTCAGTCCCGATAGATCCGTACGCGGCGCCGGGGATCCTTGCCAAAACTGTGGGAGGTTAGGTTGTGCTGGCGGGCAATCTCGTGCTGCTTGCGCCGCAGTTGGGCCGTTTGCGGCGCGAGGTCAATCCGTGCTCTTCCTGCCAGCACTTTCCTGACTGCCTGGTCCACGTCTTGGATGGCGCGCTCGACGGGGTCCGCCTCCGCGTCCATGCGGAACCAGTCTATGAGAAAGTTCTCCATTTGGACCAAGGTGTTGGCCCGCAACACAAAAACGGGCATTTGGCGCCGTTCGGCGTCCAAGATCAACCGCGGCCGGCGACGGAAGTAGCTCTTGAGCGTCACCATGGCATCAGCCGTTTTGAGGTCGTCCACAATCTGGATGGAGACCTTCAGCCGCTTGGCCGCCTGAGCTAGCCGATTGCGGGCAACACCAAAAGGATAGACGCGAACGAGTTTTCCCGGGGGTGCCGCGCCTGGTTGCCGGTCATTCCTCGCGCTGTTGCGCGTTGATGAAGCCGCCTCTTCAATCTGGATCTCTCCCTGTTCGTCGCGGTACCGCAGCTCGTGCGCTAACGGCTGACCGCGAAGGAGTGAATCGACCGCCTTGGCGATGTCAGCATGAACCGCCAACCGCTGTCGATCTTGGATCTCGACGAGAACCGTAAAGGTGGGTGGGGAGCGACGTTCCAAGACTGTCTTCTGGGTGCCCCGGCGGCGAGCCTCCTCATCGGAGAGGGTTACGCTCTCGATGCCACCCACCAGATCGGAGAGGGTGGGATTCAGCAGTAGATTGTCCAGGGTCCGGCCGTGGGCGGTGCCGATCAGTTGCACCCCTCGCTCGGCGATCGTGCGGGCCGCAGCAGCTTCCAGCTCGCGGCCGATTTCGTCGATCACGATCACCTCTGGATTGTGATTCTCAACCGCCTCGATCATCACCTCGTGCTGCAGAATCGGCTCCGCCACCTGCATCCGGCGGGCGCGCCCGATGGCTGGGTGCGGGATGTCGCCGTCGCCACCGATCTCGTTCGAGGTGTCCACAATGATAACCCGCTTCCGCTCAGCCAGCACCCGGGCTGCTTCCCGCAGCATGGTTGTCTTGCCGACCCCTGGCGGGCCCAGCAGAAGGATGTTGGCTCCGGTCTGGATGATGTCCTCGATGATCTCGATGGTGCCGTAGACGGCTCGCCCGACACGGCATGTAAGTCCCACCACGTCTCGCTTTCTGTTTCGGATGGCAGAGATCCGGTGGAGGGTGCGGGCGATGCCAGCCCGATTGTCAGCGTCAAGGTCACCAATGCGAGCGACCACGCTCTCGATGTCGTCCCGTGCCACCTCGGTTTCGGCAAGAACCACTTCGCCGTCGGTGTATCGTGCGGTAGGCACGCGGCCGAGGTCCAAGATGACTTCCAATAGATGATCTCGCCGGCCGTTGCACACCAACCGCTCGCGAATTCTGTCCGGAAGGACCCTCAAGAGGGCGTCCAGGTCATCCGTTATTAGGGTTGGCAAGATCTTTCCTCTCGCGTGGCTGGAGCGACCGCGCCTGTGAAACAGGCAAAGTGGCTTCTAGTCCCTTCTCTCGGGCAGGCACCAACTGACGTCTCGAATGAGCTTCGCGGACCGTTGTATGGCGCACCATCACGGCCTGGGAGCCCAGCGGTTCAAAGCCTAGTTCGATCAACGGCCGGGTCAGCCACTCCTGGTGACGGCGCACGCAGCAGTAGAACGCGGTTCCGGTGGTGGGGGGGAATCGGGCGATAGTCTGCTCAATCAGGGAGCGGGCCGCATCTTCTGCCTGCGGATGCAGATATAGTTGCATCCAATATCCCCGGGGCCCGCGGTGGATGTGCGCGTAGGCCAGCAGTCCAGCTTTTCCGGCCCACACCAGACCCAGTCCAGTCGGGTCGGCCGCCTCCACTTCCTGGATGAGGCGGGGAACGGTGTTGGCAATCAGTTGCCGAACATGCCAACGATCATCGGGGCGTTCGGGGCGCAACCATTCCTCCGCGGGTTTGCCGACCGGGGATTTCAGGCGCCAGATCTCTTGCCGAGTGTAGACCACGAAATCGGCCTGGCGTAATGCCTCAAAGGCGGGACCAGTGTCGCTAATCTCAGCCAGCACAGCGTGTGCCCCGCACCGGCCGGCCTCGGCCGTTAGCGCGTCTAGCATCCTGGGCCAGACCAGCGGCTCGTGTCCGCCCGGGAGAACCGCTTGAGTAACCAACTGTGCCTGATGGCGGCCTGGGCACATGCGCAGTTGGCCAAAGGCGTGCAGCGCAACATCGGGCTGCCGGAGACGAAGCACAAAGGTGGGCGCCCCGCGGCCGGCGATGAGATAGGCTAACATGGCATCTCGGAGCGGTCGGTGGGTCTCAGTCAGCGCCGCACGGCTGTCAAGAGCGACGCCATGTCCCGCGAGCCGGCGGACAAGTGGTATGTCCCGCAGATCAAATGGCCGGATCATACCGTTGCCCTCATCTCGTTGCTTTCAGCAAAGCCGAACTGATCATAGAGAGGTTGTCCCACATCGGTGGCGTGCAGAGCGGCAACAGTGATCCCCGCGCTCCGAATCCGCTCCATGATGCGGCCCATTACGTTGCGGGCTATCCCCCGGCGGCGATATGAAGGATCGGTGTACAGGCTCATGACGTAGCCAATCCGGCCGCTGCGGTTGCCAGGGCCCGGTGGATGCTCGTCTACCACCAGGCCTCCACTGGCAATTGCCTTTCCCTCCGGTGTCAGTGCGAGCCAGCCCTGGTAGCGGCCGGCCTGGATTGCGCGGGCAAAGTAGGCCTCGCAAGCTGCGTCGACGCCGTCCAGTTGACCGCCGTCACCATAACCCATCGCCTCAAACATCCCGCGGCGCAAGCGAACGATGTCAGGAATGTCGTGTACTGTTGCGGGGCGAATCAAGATTCTCTCTCCGTTCATCATCCGCGATTGTATCACAACCAAAAGTGGCTGTAAACGGGCTGTTGTGCGGTGTGCAGAAAACAAGCGAGGCGTTGTCCCCTCTGCACTTCCGCTGCTGCACACACTTGCGCCTTCGGGCAGTGCAGGTGAGCAAAGCTCCCCCTTCGCCACCCCTGCCTCTCTCTCCCGTCGCCGCAGCCCCTTTTCAACACCCTCTGTCCTGAGGTTCGGACTCGAGTCTGGATATGCGGGCAGGGCCGCCGATCCGGATGGCTACGAAAGCGAGCAAGAGGGGAGTGAGGGTCGCTTTCCCAACCTAACTCCCCCCACACAAACCGTCTGTGCCGAGAACGGTTGTAGTGTCCGAATTCATCTCCGAAGCTCAGGCCGTCACGAGAGTGTCGACAAACAGGCAAGACGCCGTTCCCTCTGCAGTTCCGCGCCAGAAAGGGAGACTGGAAGGGGTGATGCTGGCCGCGACCCGGCACGAGACCCGTGAGTAGATGAGATTGCTCGGTCCTGGAATCAATAGTCACGGGAGAGCAGGTGGCGGTTGCCGATCCGTACGCGGGTCAGGCCGGCCTCCAGCGCGACCTCTTCCGCCTCCTCGGCGTGGCGAACAGAGGTGCGGGGCAGGTCAGGCATGTAAAAGGCGGGCGCAAATCCGAGCAAAGTGTATGGAATGTGGGGGCTGAATCCGGCGACGAAACGGGCGATCTGCCGTACTTCCTCTGCATCCACATAGCCTGGGACAAGCAGGGTGCTGACCATCACCAGCGGCGGGTCCGGCCGTTCAGAAAAGCGCTGTGCTGCCCCGGTCAAGTTCTCCAGGGCCTGGTGATTGGATACGCCTGTCAGTGCTAGATGCAGCCGCTCGTTATAGGCTTTTAGATCGAACTTGACCGTCCCGTTGCTGCGCAACGATAGGTCTACCGCACGAGCCATCAGGCGCGGATTGGCCGCCCCACTCGTTTCCCAGCAGATCGTCACCCCCTGCTTGGCCAGGAGCGTTGCCGAAGCGAGTGCGTGGGGCATCTGGGA
>WSZX01000128.1 GCA_013139935.1 Ardenticatenales bacterium | reverse complement strand
TTGTTCCTCTTGATCTCTATTGCCGCCATGGGCCAGAACTATCTCGATCGAGCAACACGCTTGACCATAGACACAAGATCCATCACCTGTACCTGGCTGTCCATTTGTCCGCGAGCGACCTGCAACTGCGTGACGCAGGCAGGGCAGGCGGTGAGCACAAGCTGTGCTCCGGTTGATTCGATCTCGCGGAAGCGCTCAGCCCCGGTCTCTTCGGTGAGACCAGGATAGTCATAGCGCACAAAAGAGCCTGCGCCGCAGCAATAGGCATCCCGCCCGTGGCGAGGCATCTCTTGCAGGCGCATTCCAGGCATCGCTTCGATGATCGTCCGCGGCGCGTCATAGATGCCCAGGCCACGCCCCAGCGTGCACGGGTCGTGATAAGTGACAACCGTGCCAGCCTGATAGACATCGAAGCAAAGCCGTCCAGCCTCCACCTGGCGCGCGATTTCCTCAGTTACATGCACAGTATCAAACGGGAGACGGGACCCCAACACCTCGGGCACATCCTCACGGAAGGTTCTCATGCAACCCGGGCACTCGAAAACGACCCGCTCAACACCGAGGCGCTCCAGAGCCTCCACATTGTGGCGCATCGTTTCGGCGGCACGCTCGTGTTGGCCGGCCGCCATAAAGGGGTGTCCACAACACCACTCGTCACTGAACAGCGTCAAGTCCAGCCCCGCAGCGGCCAACACAGCATACGTATCACGAGCCAGGGTTCGCCTCACGTAGGATGGTGTACAGCCGACGAAAAAGGCCACCGGCG
Source organism: Ardenticatenales bacterium (assembly GCA_013139935.1). GTDB lineage: Bacteria > Chloroflexota > Anaerolineae > Promineifilales > UBA4811 > GLR113. The sequence goes on along the minus strand of WSZX01000128.1, from coordinate 4,825 downwards.
CGGGTCGGTCCAACCGTGTGCGATCCCGAAGCCACGAAAAGCGTTCTTGATGAGGCTTGTTGTAGATGTTGTGCGTCTCGACCAGGCTGTCGGTCACGGCCGCCAGCTCCGGCGGGATCAATCCACGAGCAGCCAGGTCCTCGCGCATCGCAGCATAGATCTTGACGGTGTCAATGTACTTGAAGCACATCTCGGCGCAGGCGCGGCACTCGGTGCAGGCGAAAATCCGCTCCACCAGGCTTTCATCGTACTCTAGTTCGCCCTCCAGGATGGCGCGGGCCAAGGCGACGCGCCCGCGCGCCCCGTAGGACTCAAAACTGCCCCAGGCATAGGATGGGCAGAGGTTGGCCGTGCCCAGCCAGCTCAGGTCAAAGCAAAAGGCGCACCTCAGACACTCGTAGGTGGACTGGGCGATAGGCTGCAGGTGCAGCTCTTGTCCGTTGCTGTCAGTCATTGATGATCTCCTGGCCCAGCATCAGGACGCCGGGGTTGAGGATGTTGTGGGGGTCCAACGCCGCCTTGAGGGTTCTCATCAGGTCAAACGTGGTACCCAGGCGGGGCATGATATAGGGCGCGATGCCGGCCACAATTCCGCCGGGCGACATCCAACGGCTGAAGAGCATCTCCGCGATCTCTGCCCGCACCTGCAGGCCCACCTCTTTGGCCTCCGGGCTAGTCTCCAGATAGAGAGTATCCACCCAGAGATAAGCAGCATTGGGGGAAAAGTAGACATCGAACCCTTTTACGCGCATCCCAGCGCGGGCGAAATCCGCATTGCTGCCAACGTACTCGTGCAGCATGGGTATGGCCTCTTTGAGCGCTTGGGTTGGCAGAAAGCCGGCCACCTCGGGGCAATAGTAGGGCCGGCTGCCATAGTAGGCGCTGGCAGAAGTGTTGCGCAGCCAGGAATACATGTGCTCGGTCCAGTAGCGCCTGGTCCCATCGGGATCCTGCGGCCGGCCTCGCAACGCCTCACAGCATGAGCGCGCCGCTCCCGCCCGCCGTTCCGCCTCTCCCGCGCTATCGCGGATGATGGTGTGCAGAAAAGCCTCTCCCTCGACCCCGGCCGGTTTGGGCCCTCCAAACAGACCCACCAGAAACGTGGCCGCACCCTGCGCCTGAACAGCTTGGGCCGCGTCCACACAATCGTCCACGCAGTCAAAGGCGTAGAACAGAAATCGCTCACACTCTGGAATGCGGTGGATGCGCATGGTGACCTGGGTGATCACTCCCAGTGTTCCGCAGGAGCCAATGAATAGCCCCGACAGGTCGGGTCCGTTGGCTCCGCGCTCAATGGGCAGCGGCGCGTCGGTGTTGGCCGCCGAAGCGGTCCGCACCACCGTGCCGTCAGGTAGCACCACCTCCAACGACACCACGTGCCCGCCGGTGACTCCATATTCGGTGATGCCGTGGGGAACAGCATTGTAAGCTACCGTGCCGCCGACGGTGCAGGAGAACATCCCGCCCCCGCCCGGCACCGTCATCTCCCAGCCCAGCTTGTTGAGTTCACTGTCAACTGCGTGCCAGATGGCGCCCGTCTCGACAGTGACTATCTGGTTCTCCAGGTCAATGCTGAGAATACGATTCATCAGATCGAGCGCCATGACAATGCAACCTTCCTGGATGCCAAAATCCACAAAGGTTGTGGCGCGTCCCCATATAAAGATGGGCTTGCGGGCCGCGCTGGCGGCCTTGACTATTCCAACTATTTCAGCGGTCGATTCCGGCCGCACGACTATGTCGGGCACACCACCAGGGGTCGGCCCACAGTCACGACGGTAGCAGAGCCTGTCGGCCAACACATCGCTCACATGCTCCGGGCCACAGATGGCCTTCAGACGCTCCAGCAATTCAGCCATAGCTGCTTGTGTCTCCCAAGTGAGGCATTCCTCTCTCGCCGTTGTCGATACTGCTCTCCCAACCAAGAAACGGCAGGGGCGACAGCGGGCCTGGCCTGCACCACATGATAATGATCACCATCCCGAACCTGGTCCCTCCGAGCACGGACACGCGCAGTCCAACCCAGGGTGAGCCACCCAGAGGCTCTGAACAAGCATGCTCCCTCGACACTTCCAGAGTACGCCATGAGCGACTAGTCGCGCCTGATCGTGCTGTGCCGCGCGCGGGCGTACAGCTCGCGTCCCGCTGCATCCGCCTCTTCCAGCAACGCACCCTCGTCCACGGTGACAACCTGCCGCTGGCGCATCACGACCCGGCCGTCAATGATCGTGTCGTGCACATCGGTGGCGCGAGCGCAAAAGACAAGTGTTTGCAGGATATCATGAACAGGGCGGAGATGGACGGTACTCAAGTCCACGACGATGAGATCGGCCAGCCGGCCAGGGTCCAGCATGCCCGCGTCCACCCGGCAGGCCTGTGCGCCACCCTCGGTGGCGGCCCAAAAGACATCACTCGGGGTGATGACGGCCGGATCGCCGGCCGCAACGCCACCCAACAGCGACGCCACTCGCATCTCTTCCCACATGTCCAGCAGGTCATTGGATGCGCAGCCATCATTGCCCAGCGCAACCGCAACTCCGGCTTCTTTCAGGACCGGCCAGGGCATGATTCCATCGGCCAGCTTCATGTTCGATTTGGGGCAGTGAACGACGGTGACCCCTCGCCGGGACAAGAACTCGATCTCGGCCTGATTCAGATACACACAGTGGACCGCGCTGACCCGTTCACTCAGCAGACCTATCGCTTCCAACCGTTCGACCGGCCGGAAGCCATGGTTCCGTTGTGCCTGCTCCACCTCGCCGGCCGTCTCGCTGACGTGGATGTGGATGCCCACGTCATGCGCATGGGCGGTCTCGCGCACCCACTCTAGCAGGCTGTCGCTGCAAAGAAACGGAGCGGATGGCCCCAGGCTAACGGTGATGCGACCCCCAGTGTCGTGCCATCGCTCCAGGTAATCCAGCGCTGATCGTCTGAGTGCATCGCTCTCTGTCATCACGCCGGCGGGAATCCAATCGTCGGCCAGCGTGATCGCCCCCACGCCCCGCAACCCTATGTCGTCCCAGGCCTGGAAAACTGCACCGGCCGCGACATCCATGTTCTGACAGCAGGTGGTGCCAGCACGGATCATCTCCAGGGCTCCCAGGGCCGACCAGAGATAGGCCGGCCGCTGGTTGCCGGCCTCTTTCTCCCGCATGATGACATCCACCGTGGGAAACAGTACCGCGTCGCACCAGGGAACCAGGCGCAGTCCTGCCCCCACACCCTTGAGAAAGTTTTGGTAAAGGTGCGTATGAGCATTGACCAGGCCCGGTACGACGGCGCAACCGGTGGCATCAATGACCTCGGCTCCCGGGGGGATGGATTGGCCGGGGCCGATGGCGACAATCCGGGCTCCCTCCACCAAGACATCCACGTCGCGCTCGACGCGGTCGGCGTCACGGAGAAGGAAATCGGCATGGCGAATGAGCAACGTCACTTGGTTCTCCTTCACCAGAATGAACAGATGTCACCGACATCTGTTCACCAACTATAGCAAGAACCAGCCACCTTGTCAATGGCGAAGCGAGAGAGTGTAGAAAACAAGCGAGGCGCCGTCCCCTCTGCAGTTCCGCTGTTGCACAGGAAAGCTGGCAGGGGTGGCGAACCAGCGCCGGCCCCCACCTCTGCCCCTGGGGTTCATCAGCAAGGCGGAGTGCCCCCCCCCGGTCAGTTTTCCTCAGATATTCGGCTGTTGATCAAGAGCACGGGTAGCTTGTCTGATGTGCCACCCAGTGAAGGACGACTTCTTCCTGATCGCTATGCGCAGAGGGAGCCCTTTTGTGCAACCCTGAGGCACTCTGTCTCAGCTACTCCGTGACAGTGCCAAGCCAAAGGTCGCGCCGGCGCCAGGCTCGCTTTCAGCCCATATCCGGCCGCCATGTGCCTCAACCAATTGCCGGGCGATAGCCAGGCCCAATCCAGATCCACCCCTGTCCCGCGCTCGCGATCTATCCCCACGCCAGAAACGGTCAAAAACCTGAGGCAAATCGGCCGGCGATATGCCGGGCCCGGTGTCCGAGATCTCAACGATGAGTTCGTGATTGGAACGCGCCTGCACCGCTACCGCTCCCCCTTCCGGCGTATGTCGGATGGCGTTTGCCAGCAGATTGGACACCACCTGCCCCATGCGCTGGATATCGATGAGAATTCGAGGGATGCCGGGTGCGGCGTCCACTGTAAGTGTGATGTCCTTGGCCGCCGCCAGGGGATGGAATCCGGCCACGATGCGCTCCAACCAGGTAATCACATCCACCTCGGTTTTCTGCAGCCTCAACTGTCCCGCATCTGCCAGCGCCAGGGTGCGCAAGTCCTCTACTAACCGGCCAAGCAGCAAGGTCTCATCGTGAATTGGGGCCAGGTGCTCTGCATCGGGGGCAAAGATGCCGTCCTGGATGGCTTCCACCTGACCCCGGATGATGCTGAGGGGCGTGCGCAGTTCGTGGGCAATGTCGGCCGTCATCTGCCGGCGAATCCCGTCGGCCCGCGCCAGATGATCAGCCATCTGGTTAAAGGTGACCGCTAATTGACCGATTTCGTCACGAGAGTAGACGCCCACGCGGCGGGTCAGGTCCCCAGCGGCAACCCCCTCGGCCGCGTGGGTGAGCTTGCGGATCGGCGTCGTGATCCGCCACGCGAGGACGGTCCCCAGCAGGAGAGCGGCCACCACAGCCCCCAACCCACCCCAGACAAGCGCCTGGTTCACCTGTCCCATGTATTCTTGCTCAATATGTCCCAGCGCACCGGTCCACGCGTTGGAGACTACCAACGTGCCGACTATGTACCCATCCACCTCGATGGGAAGCCCATTGACGATCACGTCCCGGTC
>WSZX01000137.1 GCA_013139935.1 Ardenticatenales bacterium | reverse complement strand
ATGCCTATGGAGCACACACCCTGCACGGGCGGGCCGTTCCGGTCGCCACCGGCATCAAGCTTGCCAACACCGACCTCAAGGTGGTCATCACAGGTGGAGACGGCGACGGCTACGGCCTCGGCCTCGGCCACCTTGTCCATGCCACACGGCGCAACTTGGATCTGACCTACATTGTGATGAACAATCAGATCTATGGTCTGACCACCGGGCAGACATCACCCACCTCCATGCTGAACGCGCGTACCAAGACCACGCCCCGAGGCAACCCTGAACTCCCCATCAATCCCCTGGCGCTGGCCATTGTGTCCGGTGCGACATACGTCGCCCGAGGCTTTTCCGGCCAACCCAAACAGTTGGCCAGGCTGATCGCGGGCGCTATGTCGCACCAGGGGTTTGCCCTCATAGACGTTTTCAGCCCCTGCGTAACCTGGAACAAGGTCAACACATACGGCTGGTTCCGCCAGCGCGTATACGACGTCCAGGATGAAGACTATGACCCAGAGACCATGACCGGCGCAATCGAAAAGGCGCTCGAGTTTGGGGATCGCATCCCCACCGGACTGATTTTCAGGGCCGATAGGCCGACCTACGCGGAGAGCGAGCCAGTGCTGCAGCGCGGCCCGCTGGTTCAGCAAGAAATGGGCATCGACCGGCCTCTCTTTGATGAATTACTCGCAGAGTTGATGTAACACAAGAGACGGGTCTGGCAAAGGTTCATAACCTTGACCAGGCTCTCGTCACGGCGGCCGCTACCAGAGACGCGGCCGCCCCACGTCACCCTTCAAGCGCGGCTATCCAGCCAAAAGCGATCCAGCGATAGCCAGCCCTCCAAAGATCAACCCCACCACCACATTGAGGACAACGACCACCACCCAACCGATGATCGCCGTAACGATCGCCTTTCCCGTGTCTACGTCCAGCCCTTCGCGGAGGGCGACTACCATCGCCGCCAGGGACCAGACCCAGCCGGCGAGCGAGAACAGCCATCCAATGCAGGGGATGAAACCAAAAAAGCCGAGCAACTGCGGCGTATAGGCGAATCCGACCACGCGTAGCATCTCACCCATGTCCGCCTGGCCCTCAAAGAACGTGGTGCCCACAAACCAGACCGCGGCCGACCAGACTAGCCAGCCAACAAACGCCGCGATCACCGACCCCACAAAGGCCATGATCGCGTTGCCATCGCCGATGAGCGCACCGATGAGGCCGCCGATCCCGCTTGCCACAGCGACTGCCAAAACAATCATCGCGGCCTGGGGCATTGCGGACTCGTCGTGTTCGATCTGCTCAAATGTGTCCGCATCCAATCTGAAAACACCAATAATGCGCTCTATCATCTTGTCCTCCCAAAGAAATCGAGTGAGAAACGCGGCCGGCCGGGCCGGCTAGACATATAAACACGCCACCACCCGAATCGATACGCTCGATTCGACGCGACCGAACAGTTGTCCTGGTGATTGCCCACCTATCCATACTGCGCCGACCACGTATCACGCTGAACTTGTCAAGGCGCGATTCCGAGCACCTGCTCGGGCTCCAGCGCCGCAAAGCCACCTCCTACGGCCGGCTCGGGATGGTTTCTGCTCTCTCCGACCACTTGTGGATGATCGCCGGTGTTGTTGTCGTGGCATCAATCTGTGGTAGAGTAGTCGTCATGAAAAGCTTGTTGCGTCGTCGGCCGGCCGCATCATCGTTATCCCATCCTACGTTCTATCGATCAAGAGGTCGCATACTCGTCCCTCTGATCATCATGCTCCCGCTACTGGGCTGCGCCGCTGCGCCGGCCGGATCCGGCGACCTGGCAGAGCCGGGGACGATGTGGATTCTCGTGGCGATCCTGGGATTCATGATGCCGATCGGGGTCATGCTGGTCGCCTGGGGAGGGGCTGATTGGGAGCAGATGTCCAGTATAGCGTCGGCCGGATTGTTGGCGCTCTTCCTGGCCATCGTGGGCTACTCTGCCACCGGCTTTGCGCTCCAGTTTGGGGGCATTGGCTGGAGCCATGACCTGGCCGGGATCGAAGGGCTGGCTGCTCCCTTTGTGAGCGCCAGCCGGGATACTGCCGGCCTGTTTGGAACCCGCGGTTTCTTCCTGTCGGGTGACGCGGCCGGGCCGGGCGCTCGCTACCTCTTTCTCTCTCACCTCCCGTGGGTAATGACGGCCGTCCTTGTCCCCACGATAGGGCTGCAACGCCACGCGCCTGGCTGGGTTCGGGCGCTCGTTGGACTGTTGGTGAGCGCGCTCGCCTATCCCTTGCTGGCCAACTGGAGTTGGGCGGGCGGCCCAACCGCCGTCACGGCCGAGGCAGGCGGGTGGCTGGGAAACCTGGGGGTCAACGCGGGGCTGGGACATGGCTTCATCGACTTTGGTGGGGCCGGGACGGTTCACCTGATGGGCGGGGCCATTTCGTTGGCCGGCATCTTTCTTCTGGGGACGCGCAAGCCTGCCGGCGACCCGTCGGTTCCTCCGGCAATCCCGCCCGTCCACCTTCCCATGCTTGCGGTTCTTGGATTGCTGCTGTGGGCGGTGGGCTGGATTGCCGCCACGCTGGCCCATCCGCTCTACGCTGGCGGCAGCGTGCCCTGGTCCGCGGTGGCGCTGAATGCGCTGGCCGGATTGACCGCCGGCGCAACGTTCAGCCAATTCTATGCCTGGTTCACCACCGGACAAGCCGATGCGCTGATGGCGGCGCGTGGCGGAGCGGCCGGCCTGGTGGCCACCACGGCTGCCGCTCCCT
>WSZX01000026.1 GCA_013139935.1 Ardenticatenales bacterium | reverse complement strand
GCGGTATCTCTACTCGAAAGCGGGCCGCCCAGCGCGGCCCGTTCCACGACCTGCGAGTCAATCCCCTCGCGGGTGGTGTAGGGCACGGCCGTCAGCCCGGCCGGCTCGCCACACACCACCATGAGATCATGATGACTGCGCTCAACAGTAGTATTGAGCCCAGCCTGGCCGCCAGTTCCGCATTTGGCGGGTCGACCAGGGCAGAGCCGTCACTGAACTCAATGCTGGGGATGATTCGCTTGCCGGCGTTCTTCTGAACTACCTATGTTCGCCAGCGGTGTCCGGTTCGCTGTCCACCCAGTTGTAGGCGGTCTGATGCCCGCCCAGGAATCGCTTACTGCGGCGACAATCGGGGCGCCAATGGGCACCGTAGAGGGGGGATCTCGGTTTGTCTCGCGAGCTATCCTCAGGAGAAGCGCTCTATTCTTGATGGGGAAAGAAAAAGCCGTTGTTGATAATTGCAGCCCGTACCCGCTCGCGGGACTCCTGCACGGCCGCATCCGGCAATCCCACAATCGTCAAGCTGAATAGGCCGCGCGCTGTGTCTACATCCACCTCAACCGGAGTCGCATCGAGACCGGTGGCGGCGCAACTGGTTACCTTTGCTGGCATGGGCTGGTGGACGACGCTGGCCTTTCATGACGTCAGGCAGTTGTGCCATTTACCAGTTGCGCTCGTCAAGAATGATCTGCGCTCCCTCGTCAAAATCATCGGCCGAGACGAATTCAAACTGATCCACTTTGACGCGGCAGGCTGACTGGATGGCGGTTGACAGGGCTGCGACCAGCGTTTCACGGTCGGCCGCCTCCTCGACCAGCGCCACCCGCAAGGTGAATTGGTCCCGGTTCTCTGGGCGGGTGATCAGGGCTTGAAAGCCCGCCACGCCAGGGATTCGACCGAGCGCGAACCGCAACTGGTTTGGGTGGACGAACATGCCGCGCACTTTTACCGCGTCGCCCACCCGCCCCACCAGGATGATGGAACGTTCGCTCTGGCGGCTCTGACCGGGAGCGGGATCCACGTTCATAGCCAGGTCTCCGGTCCCCAGCCGGATCAGCGGGTAGGTCTCGTTAAAGGTGGTCACCACGACCTCGCCGACCGCTCCCGAGGTGACAGGTTCCCCGGTTTCTGGATTGGCGACCTGGATGATGGAGGTCTCCAACAGGCGCATGGGGAGGCTGCCCTCGGTGTCGTAAGCCAGGAAACCGAGTTCGGCCGTGCCATATGCGTTGGTCACCCGCAAGCCGTACTTTTCCACAAAGGTCTGGCGCAGGTCGGGCGGCAGCGGCTCGGCCGACACCAGGGCTTTGCGTAGGGATAGCTGCCCGAAATCCAGGCCCATCTCTTCCGCCTTTTGGATGAGCGCCATGAGCCAGGATGGGGTACCCACATAACCGGTCACGCCCAGATCGCGCATCATTTTGATTTGCAGGTCGGCGTTGCCCACTCCAGCCGGGATCACCTTGGCGCCGGTATCCCTGAGAGCCTGGTCAATGGCCAGGCCGGTGGGGATCAGATGATAGCCAAATGTGTTGATCACCACCTCCCCAGCCTCGAAACCGGCGATGGCCAACATCTCCCGAACAGTATCCGTAACGGCCGACTCGCCAGCGTGGGGTTCGTAGAGCGGGCCGGGGGAAAAGAAAACGTGTTGGATCTCCTCGAACGGCACGGCCAGGAACCCGCCAAAAGGAGGGTCTGCCTGCTGGAGTTCGACCAGCCGGTCCTTGCTGGTGACCGGGATTCTGTCCAGGTCGGCCACCGCCTGAATGTCATCGGGGGAAAGGTTTGCCCCATCCAGAATGGCTTTCACAGCCGGGGCGTTGGCGTAAGCATATTGAATGAATTGTCGTAAAGTGTCCATGTAACTCCCTGACGACGAACGCGGAGGATGAAAAAACCTATCATCCTCCGCCGTCTGTCCTTTGCACTTTTACCCCAACCAACGCTTGCGACGCTTGTAATGCTTGACGTCGCGGTAGCTCTTGCGCTCGCCCAATTGGGTCAGGCCCAGGTAAAACTCTTTGATGTCCTCATTTTCTAACAACTGATCAGAGCGGCCATCCAGTACAACACGGCCATTCTCCATTACGTAAGCGTGGTTGGCCACGCTCAGGGCGACGAGGGCGTTTTGCTCGACCAGCAAGATTGCCATGCCCTCGTCCGCGCTCATCTGGGCGATGACCTCAAAGATCTCTGCCACCAGAAACGGAGCCAGGCCGAGGGAGGGTTCATCGAGCAGCATGACCGTGGGATGAGCCATCAATCCACGTCCAATGACTAACATCTGCTGCTCCCCACCAGAGAGGTAACCGCTGGTGCGCCTGCGCAACTCTTTGAGGTGCGGGTAATAATGGTACACTTGTTCCAAATCCTGGTTGAGGGATGATCGTTGTGCAGGCTGACGGCGCCCGATTCCACCCAGGAGCAGATTCTCCTCCACCGTCAAGTGTTGGAATAACCGGCGGCCCTCCAACACCTGGACGATCCCCAGTTGGACGATCTCTTCTGGGGGAAAGCGGTCAATGCGCCGGCCGTCAAACTCGATGCTGCCGCGCGTTACCTCTCCTTCCTGGGTGCGCAGCAAGCCGGAAATGGCTTTCAGGGTGGTGGTCTTTCCGGCCCCGTTGGCGCCCAGCAAGGCGACGATTTCGCCTTCCGGGACGTCAATAGATACGCCCCGCAGCACCTGGATGACGTCGCTGTAGATGACTTCGATATTATTCAGACGGAGCATGGTCAGGCAGAGACGGGTAGGCAGGGGAAAAGGGATCCCTGCCTACCTGTCGACTAGATGTCTACTCGCTCGGCCGCAGGTCGGGTATCTCTGCCCAATCCTGGATGACGACGAATGCATCGGGGCCACCCTGGATCATGCGGATCTGGGACATGTGCGGCGAGCGGTTGTCGCCTGAATAGTCCGCCCGCAAGACCCCGTCCAGTGCATCAAACGGGCTCATTTCCATCAGGGCATCGTGTACCGCTTCACCCGTCAGGTTCTCATAGCCAACTATGTCAACGACGTGTGTTATGGCTTGTGCTGCCATATCTATCCCGGCCACCAGGAGTAGGTAGCCAACGCTGTGCTCGGCCGCCGGCCGCTCGTTGGCCTCAAAGAGCTGCTGAGCGTACTGGACTCCGGAGTTGTCCATGTCGGTCCACCAGAGGTAGGGGAAGGGCGCGATCAGCCCCACGCCGTATGCCGGTTCAGCCAGGAAGGCATAGGTTGCCAGGTCCATTACCCAGTTGTCGCCAGCGACCACAAACTGATCGCGCAGCCCCAGGGCATTCAGGTCGTTCAGGATGGCGGCCGGGCCAAAAGCCAGCGTGTTGGTCCAGATCACGTTGGCGCCCGCTGCCTGAGCGTTCAGGATGGCGATGGTGGTGTCCGCCACGGGCGAAACGCCATAGGTCTCCTCGGCGACGACCTCGACTCCCAACTCTGCCAGGTAAGCCCGGCTCTCGTCGGTGAGGCCGCCCTGGCCAAAGGCGGTGGGCCAACTGAGGTAGGCCAGCTTGACCTCGTCTCCGGCGCCGGCCGGTTGGTAGGTGTCCCAGTTATCCACCAGGAATTCCATCACGTACGCAAGCTGGTCCGGGTAGATGGGGCCCAGGCCAAAGGTGTAGCCCGACTCTACGTAGAAAGCTTTGGCGCTCAACCCGGCCGTGAGGTTGACGATTTTATCTTCCACAAAGCGCGGTGCCAGGG
>WSZX01000068.1 GCA_013139935.1 Ardenticatenales bacterium | reverse complement strand
ACCGCCAGGCGGTCGTCTTTCTCAAGCTCCCCGTGGCCGCTGCTCTATCCATCCTGCAGATCATCTTCACCTATGCCATCATGCTGGCCTACACCCACTTTCAACGACGGATCTCCACTCCGCTCCGCTTCCAGTCGCAGCGCCAGACCCTGCGCACACCCCGCACCTGGCGGGAGCGCCTGTTGGTCGCCATCAATGTCATCATCATGCTCCTGCTGCTGCTCACTCCGCTGCTGGCACTGGTCGAGCGCTCGCTCACCGATGCGGACGGACAGTTCACGTTGAGCTACTATCAGGAGTTGTCCATCAACCGGCGCGGTTCCGTGCTCCATGTCCCGCCCCTGCAGGCGGTGGGCAATTCAATTCGCTTTGCGCTGGTGACCGTGGCGTTGGCGACGATCCTGGGAGTGGTAAGCGCCTGGCAACTCGCTAGTACCGGCGGCAGTCACGATAAACGACGGCATCGCTCCCGGCTCCTGGGATGGCTCGATCCGCTGCTAATGCTGCCGCTCGGCATCTCGGCTGTCACCCTGGGCTTCGGATACATCATCGCCCTCGGCCGGTTGCGGACGTCTCCGTGGCTGATTCCATTGGCCCACACTCTCATCGCTTTCCCTTTTGTCGTCCGTAGCGTGCTACCCGTGTTGCGCGGCATCCACCCCAACCTGCGGGAGGCGGCGGCCGTCCTGGGCGCTTCCCCCGGCCGGGTCTGGGCGGAAATCGACCTACCCATCGTCGGCCGGGCGCTAATGGTGGGGGCAGTGTTCGCCTTTACCATCTCGATGGGCGAGTTTGGCGCCACTCTGTTCATTGCCCGGCCGGGCGGCGCCACTACCACCCTCCCCATCGCCATCAACCGCTTCCTGGGACAGCCCGGCGCACTGAACTTTGGGCAGGCCATTGCCCTCAGTTCCATCCTGATGGTCGTCTGCGCTGTCGGTTTCTTGGCTATCGAGCGCTTCCGATATGGGGAAATCGGGGAGTTTTGATTGACGATGATTCCCGAGCCCCTTTTAGGAATCACCCATCTCTACAAGAGCTTTGGCTCGACCGTTGCGCTGGAGGACGTGAGCCTAGACGTAGACCAGGGCGAAATCGTCTGCGTGCTGGGACCCAGTGGCTGCGGAAAAACCACCTTGCTGCGATTGATTGCCGGACTCGAAACGGTCGATCGCGGCGACATCTCTTTTGCCGGCCGGGACACCAGTGGCATACCGGTCCACGAGCGCGGTTTCGGCTTTATGTTTCAGGAGCATGCACTCTTTCCGCACCAGAACGTGGCCCAGAATATCGCCTTTGGACTCAAGATGGCCGACCTGGATCATCAAGCCGTTCACAACCGCGTCGCTGAGGTGCTGGAATTGGTCGGCCTAGCTGGGATGAGTGATCGGTCAGTGGATTCCCTCTCCGGCGGAGAGCAGCAACGAGTCGCTCTCGCCCGCAGCCTGGCCCCTAGCCCCCGCTTGTTGCTGCTGGACGAGCCTCTTGGTTCGCTGGATCGGGCGCTGCGCCAGCGGCTGATGAGCGAGCTGCGCAATATCTTGAAAGAGATAGGCGTCACCGCCATTACCGTCACCCACGATCAACAGGAGGCCTTTGCCCTGGCAGACAAGATCGTCGTGATGGATGCCGGCCGGGCGTTACAGACAGCCACCCCGGAAACAGTGTACCGCCGGCCCAACTCCCCAACCGTGGCCCGCTTCCTGGGTCTCGTCAACCTGCTGCCGGGAACGATCATCCAGACGGTTCCACTTGTCGTGCAAACGGAGGTTGGCCCGTTTCCAATTCCGGGTACCTGCCCCGCTTCATCTCCCGTCACCCTGCTCATCCGCCCCGAAGCAGCTTCAATCGGCTCCAACTCTAGCAGCATCCAGCTTGATGGTACGCTGACCAGTCGCTCCTTCCGAGGGGGGCACTATCAGATTGAGGTGGCTTGCCCGGCCGGGCCCTCTCTCACCTTTGAACTGCGCGCCGATCCCTCTGAACTGCCTGCCGTTGGCGAATCCATCCAGTTGCACCTTGACCCCGGCGCCATCAGCTTGCTGCCAACAGAGAGAGTCCGGTGACTCGTCTGCCCGGCCCCTCAATCACCGTTCACAAGCTGGACGCCCTCGGCCGGACCGTTGTCAGCTACTCCGGCCGGGTTCTGGCCCGAGCCGGTTCGCAAGTCATCCTGGAGGCCTTCTTCGATCGAGGGCCGGTAGCCGTAGGGCCCGTCACCTTCAATCCAGGCGACCGGTTCGTGGAGCACTATGACGCCGGCCGTTGGTACAATATCTTTGAGGTCTATGATGCGAACGACGGCCGCTTCAAGTGCTGGTACTGCAACATCACCCGGCCGGCCCGGATTACGGGCGGGAGCGTCGCCGCCGATGACCTGGCCTTGGACCTTCTGATCGAGCCCGAGGGTCAGGCCATCCTTCTTGATCGGGATGAGTTCGATGCCCTGGCGCTGGACCAGAACGAGCGCGAGTCGGCCCTCGCTGCTCTGCGCGAGTTGCAGAACCTGGCCCAGACCGGTAAACTGCCTCGCTGGATGAGCAAAGGTAACTGGCGCACCCCGGAGGAAAGGAACCCATGATAGAGATCGACATTCCCGCTGCAGAGACCTTACGCCTTGAGCACCTGGTATTGGACGTGAACGGTACCTTGGCCCTGGATGGAAACCTGCTCCCAGATGTTGCTGGCCAGTTGGCTGCGCTACAGGAGCGGATGCAGATCCATCTGCTAACGGCCGACACTCACGGCCGGCAGAGAGATATCGACCGCCACCTGGGCCTCGCCGCCACAATCCTGCCACCGGCTTCCCCGGACTCTGGTGCCACTCAACTGATGGCCAAGGCCCAATTCGTGGAAGAGTTGGGCGCACAGAACGTCGCGGCCATCGGCAACGGCAACAACGACGCCGGCATGATCCGGGCAGCCGCCTTGGGAATCGCTGTGCTCGGCCCGGAAGGATTGGCAACCCAGGCTCTATCCGCCGCCGATCTTCTCTGCGCCAATATCAATGATGCGCTGGATCTGCTCCTGCGCCCTGACCGGCTCCGTGCCACCCTGCGAACCTAGTGAATCCACCACCTGTCTCTCGCCCTCCGTGACGGGTCCTTTTTCCACCCCTGGCGGTGTCGAAAAACAGACAAGATGCCGTTCCCTCTGCGGTTCCGCGCCGTGAAAGGGAAACTGGTAGGGGGAGATTGGGGCGCTTTTCACCCCAGTCTCCCCCGCCCGGCGAGCGACTCTTTTTCCACACCCTCACCTCTTCCATTTGCTCTTTCATTGCACCAATGGTAAACTGAGAAACTGGTGGGCATGCGAACAAGGATGAAATCGTTCAGCTTTTCCTGGTGTTGGCGCGTCGTCGGCTTGGCCATCTGGCTGGCCCTGCCGGCCGCGGCCGCGCACGCAGACAATGGCAAACCCGACTCGCCCATCAGCGCGCAGTGGGCTGTCCAACCGCCGGCCGTCTTCCCTGGCGAGCCTCTTACCTACACCCTCACGCTGCATAACTCGGGAGAGGCGGACCACCGGGTCACCATCAGCGCCAATCTGCCGCCGGGCGTGGAGTTGGCTATGCCGGCGCTGCCTGTCGGCGCCTCTTACAATTTGCGGTCCGGAGACGTCCATTGGACGGGTGATGTGGCAGCACACAGCACCTACACACTTGCGTTCTCCGGCCTTGCTCCGCTCGAACCGCGCTCAGATGGCCGGTTGGCCGCCTATGTTGCATTGGACGATGGATTCCAGCTTGTTCATCTGTCGGCCACGGGATGGGTGGGGACGCTCCCCGCGGCCGCATTTACCTACTCGGCCGGGCTTGACCCGGCCCCGACGATCCAGTTCACCGACTTGAGCCAGGGGGTTGGCCCGCTAAGCACCTGGTGGGAATTCGGTGATGGAGCCACCTCGGCCGAGCAGAACCCCATTCATACCTACCCGGCCGGCGGCCAATACACCGTCCGCCTCACCACCGCCAACCCCATGGGGGCCAACTCTGTGGCCCGGACCCTCGCCGTTGCCTCTCCTACCCCCGAGCCATCGTCCCGCCAGGACATCCTGGTCAGCGATGACACCCCGGCCGTGGGGCAGCCGGTCTATTTCAGATCATCAGAAACTGTCTCTGTCACCCCGTTCTGGGATTTCGGAGACGGAGTCACGGCCGATGGGGCAAACCCGATGCATATCTACCAGCAACCGGGTCTCTATACCGTCACCCGCGTGCTGGGCGAGGGCGCAGCATCCTTTCAGTCATCCAGCCTCCTGGCGGTCGACTATCCGCCGCTCGCATCGATCCAGGTCGCCCAGCCTCACGTCTCGGTGGGTGAACTCGTCGCATTCACCGCTCTGACGTCCGCTCCAGAGGTGATGACCTACTATTGGGATTTCGGCGATGGCAACAGCGCCAGCCACGGCTTTGTGGCCCACAGTTACGGGGCTCCCGGCAGCTATTCGGTGACATTGGCGGTCAGCAACGCCTACGGCGTCGCCTTGGACACGCTCGCACTGCGCGTCTCACCCTACCAGCTATACCTTCCGCTGGTGTCGAATGGCGCGCAGTTGTCCGAACCGCTCCCGGAAGCAGAGCCAGATGAAGAGGCCGCAACCGCTGTGGAAACCCCCGAACCAGAGCCGGATACCGCCCTCCCGGCCGATCCTCTGGCCCGGGAAATACTTCAGGCGATCAATGCGGAACGCCAGGCTGCCGGCTTGCCGCTATTGACCTGGTCGGATCAACTCGTCCGCTCTGCTCAGCATCACAGCGATGATATGGCAACTCAGTGGTTCACCGGACATCTCGGCTCTAACGGCAGTCGCCCGATAGACCGTTTTCGCCAGGCCAGCTACACGGGTGACTATGCCGGTGAGTGTACTGCGTGGGGGTTTGACGAAATTGCCAGCGCTGTTGCCTGGTGGATGACCAGCCCCCCCCACCGCGTGATTGTTCTATCCACGGTAGCCACCGAGTTAGGTGGCGCCTACAGCTACAACCCTGATGCCCCGAGTGTCCATTACTGGACGATCGATTTCGGCAGCAGCCTGCCCCCCGTGAGCCGTACCACCGAATAGATATCCGCGGCGATGGCTGGCCTCCTGTCAGTGCGTTGCAGAGCCGGAAAGTCCCGGGCTTGAGCTGATGAGTCTCCTTCCAGCCTGCCGGTCAGCCAAACCCATCTGCCCTCTTTCGCCGCTGTCGCATGATGCTTCACCGCCACAGGTTCGGCCGTCCTGGTCGGCCAAGCGGGCAAGATCAGGCCCAGGATAATCGCCGCGCGCTACAGTGGATGCGCTCCATGATGGGCGGCCGCCATCGGAACCGCCTGTTGCGAGACCAACCAAAGTAGTTATAATCCGCCGCTGGAATCAAGCTTGACGATCACAGGAGCACGAATGCCATTCAACAAGGCACTAGGATTACCCAACACACCGGCCTCCGGCGAGGTATCGCGGACTGTTCTGGACAATGGTCTCACCATCTTGACCAAAGAGATACACCACGCTCCGGTGGCAACCTTTTGGGTGTTCTACCGCGTTGGCAGTCGCAATGAAGGGCCGGGCACAACTGGGATTTCTCACTGGACCGAACACATGATGTTCAAGGGAACGCCAAGGTTCCCCAACAGAGTACTGGACCGGGCGATCTCACGCGTCGGCGGACAGTGGAATGCGTTTACGTCGTCTGACTTTACCGCCTACTATGAGACCTTGCCGGCCGGGGAGATCGATCTGGGTTTGCAGATCGAAAGCGACCGGATGGTGAACTCGCTCTTTGACCCTGATAAAGTCTCCTCAGAACGCACGGTAATCATCTCCGAGCGGCAGGGGGCCGAGAACAACCCGACGTTTCTATTGTCAGAAGAGGTATACGCGGCCGCTTTTCGGATTCACCCGTACCGACACATGGTCATAGGCGATATGGTTGACCTGGAAACGATCAGCCGCGACGACCTGTATGCGCACTATCGGCGATACTACAATCCCAACAACGCCATTGCCGTCGCCGTGGGGGACTTTAGCCGCGAGACGATGTTGGCACGGATTGCCAAACTCTTCGCCCCGCTCAAGTCGGGCCCCGATCCACGGCCGGTCCATCGGGCGGAGCCCGAGCAGAGAGGAGAGCGACAGGTGACCGTCGAGGGTGACGGGGAAACAGCCTACTTGGTGCTCGCGTATCATGCTCCCAATGCTACTGACACGGATTTCTTCCCGCTCTCGGTGCTGGCGGCTGCCCTGGTAGGCGCGGGCGGGCCAGGTGGAGGTGGAACCAACAAGAGTTCTCGGCTCTACAAAGCCCTGGTCGAGACAGAACTGGCCGCGGCCGTGGGCGGTGGAATCGGCCCTATGATCGATCCCCCCCTGTTTACCGTGAGCGCCACCCTGCGCGCTGGCGGCGACCTGGCAGAACTGGAGACGGCACTGGACGCCGAGCTGGAGCGGCTGCTGACCAGCGACCCGGTCACGGAAGAAGAATGGGGCAAGGCCATCAAGCGGGCCAAGGCTGCTTTTGCCTTTGGCAGCGAGAGTGTCACCAGCCAGGGCTCTTGGTTGGGATTCAGCGAGATCACGGCCGGTTCCTACGTCTGGTTTCAGGACTATCTGTCCAACCTCCAAAAAGTCACCACGGACGATGTTGCGCGGGTGGCAGCTAACTGCCTTGATCGACGCCGTAGAACCATCGGCCGGTATGTGCCGTCAACCTCCAAACCAAAGGACCGGGGAACAGAAGAAGGAACGCTTTGATCCACGAATCGGCTTGATCCAGCCGTCAGAATGGTGACGCTATGACTGACTCGAACAGAACCACCCTCCCCTCCATCCCTGGCCCCCACGATGTCGTGCGTCACGAGCTTGACAACGGCGCTACTATCCTGGTGCGGGAAAACCATGCCTCGCCATCGGTTGTAATCGATGGTCTGTTGCGAGCCGGGGCTGCTGACACTGCTCCGGAAAAAGCCGGGCTGGCGAGCTTCACGGCCGCTGCCCTGCTCCGGGGGGCCGGGAAGCGCATCTTTTCCCAGATTTTTGAGGATATGGAATCGATTGGCGCCAGTCTGAGCTTCAGCGCCGGCCAGCACACCACCGAGTTCAGCGGACAGTGCCTATCAGAGGATCTGGATCTGCTGCTCGATATCCTGAGGGATGCTCTACTTGCTCCCACCTTCCCGGCCGAGCAACTGGAAAAACTGCGCGGTCAAATCATCACCGGGCTGCAGATCCGGGCCAGCGACACTCGGAGCATGGCCCGCCTGGAGTTCTTCAAGCTGGCCTACCCATCTGACCACCCCTACAGCCGGAGTGCCGACGGTACGGTGGAAACAGTCAGCGAAATTACCCGCCAGGACATCGTCTCCTTCCACCAGCACCACTATGGCGCCGGGGGCATGATTATCTCGGTGGTCGGCGACCTGGACCCGGCGGCCGTGGTGCGCAAGCTGGATGCGAGGCTGGGAGCCACCCCGGTTCTGCGGAAACCATCGTCCGAACTTCCCTCGCTCGTCCCCTTGACCGGTGTGCAGCAGCGTTATGTCCCCCTCCCGGGCAAGACCCAATCCGACATTGTCTTGGGTATCCCCGGCCCGAGCCGAGCGGTCGAT
>WSZX01000389.1 GCA_013139935.1 Ardenticatenales bacterium | reverse complement strand
CATATAGGCCGCGTCCAGCAGCACCTGGCCCCGCGGCCGCAGAATCCAGCTTTCGTCCTCGTTGTATTGCGTGCCGGCCGCAATCAGACGTAAATCCCGCCCAAAATCGCCCCCATCCTTGCACTTGTGATAGATGGTACCGCCAATGAGCAGAGTGGTGCAGGGTTGATTGAGAAAGTTGACCCCATATTGCAAAAAGTAGGTGTCCGTCTCCTTGACGTATCCCAGGTTGCGGCCGGTGGTGGCAGCCATGATCTCCTGGGCCAGGAAAGAGCGCACTGCGTTCTCCTCCTCCAAGCGAGGCAGGGCGTGGGGATTCGCCGTGAGCCAGCTCAGATAGCGATCCAGGTCAAACTCCACCCCGTTCTGCGCCGCGGAAAAGAAACCCCCAAACTCGTCATTGCCCGGCCGGAGATCAGGATACTCGCTCATCAATAACCTCTCCAGATCGCGCTTCATCACCCCGCTCTGGAACCGCTCCAGCTCCTTGACATTCTCGGCGTCGTAGGCCAGGCCATACTTGCCCTCCACCCGCCGGTAAGCCAGCGGAGTATTGGGTGTCTTTAGAATCGTGCGCTTGACCTTGCGCAGCGGGTCGTCGCCTAGATAATCGTACAGCGGGTTATCGCTGACGTTCGAGTAAAAGTCGGTCGTCGCTCCGCCAATGTCCAGCGCCATGATGTTCCCCAACCCCGCTTCATCGCCGAATCCCTTGGCCAGCAGGTTGATCCCCCGAAAGGCGGCGCGTGGCGTGGGGATGAACGGCGCGCTCATGTATTCCTCCACAACATCAAACCCCTTCCCGCGAATGATGATCGTCTGGAACACATCGCGGATCGCCTCGTTGACAACCTCGATGTGGAAAGTGTTGATCTCTGGCATGACGTTGGGAGTGATGCGGATGTCGACCCCCTTGGCCTTGTAGATACCTTCGATCTCGCCGCTGATGTCCTGGTTGCCGGCATAGATCACCGGCACACCATAGCGGGCATAACCGGCCGCAGAGGAGAACCCGGCCAGCAGACGGGCATTGTGCAACTGCGTCTCCGTGTCGCCGCCAAGATCGACACCACCCGCCTGCAGGATGATCTCCGGTTGATCTTGCTCGTAGATGGCCAGGGCCTGCTCCTCGGTCAGCATCCCCTCATAGCTGTTCAGCAGCTTGGCCCCCGCTGTGAGCGATGCCAACTCGGCCGCAAAACCACTCTCCTCTTTCACCATCGCCACGGTAACCATCTTGAGGCCACCTTTGGCGCTGGAGCATGGCAACTTGATGCTGTACCGTGCCATCTCGGCCGCCAGGGGATCCCAGTCGCCCCGTTGCTGGCACTCTTCGAGGATACCCAGACCATCGGCCAGCGAGGCCCTCAAGTCCTCCACCACCGTGGGCACGTATCGCATCTCGAATTCTTCGGTCGCAGTGTTGAACGTTCCGATCTTGGAAAAGGTGCTGCCGAAATCCACTACCAGCACGTTCTTGCTCTCCAGATCGGCTGCGCTGCGGATGCCTATTTGCCTCCGCGCCTGGGTCAGGACATCCTCATCCATCGCCTCGGCCGTCTCGGTGATGTACAGATCCTCGTCTGCCTGGTTGATGCTCTTGTCAAAGAACCATGGACTGCGCTGGCGAACCAGATCCACCCGCTCAATTTCGTCCCGCACCTTGACCCCGTCAAACTCGTCGATCATGCACCCCCCGTCCGCGATCTTGGTTCGGCACTTGCCCACCAGCACGTAGCGCTTGTCCAGCACGGTGATCTGGGGGGCCTGATACAAACCAACCTGCAAGGCAAGGTCCAGCGTGTCGGCGCTGATCATGCCGCATTGCCCGGTAGGATAGTTGGCGTCGTCAATTAGGCTGAGCAGCATCGTCTCGTAATTGCGGTCCCACTGGCTGGGATGGTCGCGCTCGCGAGCCTCCTCCGGCGGGACCACCCACAGAAACAGGTTGTCCAGCGTCACCGGCCCTTCGTAACCGCCCAAGAGCGCCAGATGCGCCAGGTTGTACATCGCCCCCAACTTGAGCATCCTCTTGCGATGGATCAAACGGGGATCGGACCAGATGTCGGGGTGATCGCCCTTGAAATCCTCGAACACCTGCCTGACGATATCGCAGCTTTCGATGACGTCCTCGGCCTTGGCCTCATGGTGGGCTTCGGAAAAGCTCACCACGTGGACGATATCGGGCTCCATGTACATCTGCCAGTGGGTAGAGATGGCCAGGTGCCCCTTCGCTCTGTCCAGATTGGGTGGAAAGCTGGAAAGGCCGCCGCGCGTCTCCTTGATGATATGAAAGCTAAAGTGGCGGGTCAGGGGCTCGATCAGTTCGTATGCCGCCCGGAATTTGGCCAGGTCGTTGAGCCCCGAGATGCCGGGCGGCAGGTCGAACATCATCTGCATCACATAGTGCTTGATGCCCATCTTGAGGGCGACAACCCCGGCGATGACGTGATCGGTCACCAGCAGGTCATCAGTGCTGTTGCGCAATTGCCACTGGTGCGGGTCGTTGATCTCGACCGCCTTGTCGCGTGATGCCCACCAGCGCATCACGTCAAAGTGTTCGTCAAAGCCATCGCGTATCGAGATGGGACCACGCCCATCCAGCTCGTT
>WSZX01000154.1 GCA_013139935.1 Ardenticatenales bacterium | reverse complement strand
GGGCCGGCGGTACCGGGCTCATCAGCGGCCGCAAGGCATTCCAGAAACCGATGGCCGATGGGGTCGAGCTCCTCAACGCCATCCAGGATGTCTATCTCTCAACTGCTGTCACCATCGCCTAGCAGCTGGCCAACGAATTCGTTCTGGCGCCGGCCGCCCCTCTGTCAGCTAGTACCCTATTGGTGATAGGGGAGCGCCTGCGGCCGCACAGCCGCTCCCCTATCCGCTTCTGGGCGTCGGCGCCCTGATCGAGCATCACACCGTCCATCTGACCCGCTCACAGTCCCGAGCGGGCGAGGGTGCGAGCGTGCGAGCAGGCACCCGTCCCGAGCGAGCGAGCGAGCGCCGGCGAACCCGAACCAACCCGGCCGCCCCATCCGAGGCGAATAGCCGGAAACCCCGCACGGATGCGGGTTTGACGCTGGTTCCTCGCGTCCCATCCTTCTATCTGCGCATTGGTGCTCGCACACCCCCAATACTTGCTTTATTTGCAGAAATGTGCTATGATGTGTGCCATTGTAGGGTCCATTTGCATGCCAGGGCAGGGTTGACCTGCAAGCGAGGTGGGTAGTATGGTCGAATTGCACGAACAGCCTGCACAATCGGAACTTCTGACGGCCCAGGCAGCAACTGATACCCCCACCCGACTGCCCGGCCTGCTCGAACCGGACGCCATCACCTACCAGCGCTACGGGCTTCTCCAACCCCCCTTTTCGTTGACCACCGACCCGTCGTTCATGTACCTCTCTGATGCCCACAAGATGGGGTTGAGCAAGGTCTCCTATATGATCCAGAAACGCCAGGGACTCAGTGTGATCCTCGGCGCCATCGGATCGGGCAAGACCATGTCCGGCGCCTGGCTCTACCGCCGTTACCTACAACTGGGCAACCACCGGGTCGCCTTCTTGGAGGAGGCTCAACTCCCGCTCACTGATCGGCGCAGTTCGCTTCCCTTTTTGCGCCAGGTGGCGGCCGAGTTCGACCTCAAGCGTCCCCGCAGCATCACCGACCAGATGGTCACTCTCCGCACCTTTATGGTTACCAGCTTTCGTGACCGGCAGAACGTGGTATTGGTCATCGACGAGGCGCAGAAACTCTACTCCACCCACTTTGAACTCATCCGCCAGATGCTCAACTTTGAGAGCCGCGGGGCTGGCAAGCTCTTGCAGGTGGTGCTCATCGGAACCCCCGAACTCCGGCCCCTTCTTTCCCAGGAACCCACTCTCGAGAGTCGCGTGGCCGTCTATGCCTACCTCGACGCGCTCACGCGAGAGGACACGGGCAACCTGATCACCTTTCGCCTCATGGTTGCCGGCCGGCGCGATCCTCTCTTTACCACGGCGGCCGTCGACGATATCTATCTCATTAGCAGCGGCGTCCCGCGCCAGATTTGCGCGCTCGCGCAGCTCGCCCTCATCGAAGCCCATACCCAGGACGCCAGCCTCATTGATCGGCCGTTGGTTCGCCAGGTGGTGGACAACTACTACCACCATCTCGCGGACCGGCTGAGGAGTGAACCGTTATGAGCACCCGGCACACCAGAGCGCCGCGCCGGCGCATCATAGGCGCGAATTGGGAGGCGCAGCAGCCGCGGCGCGGCCGGCCGCCGACCATGACCCCGCGTAAGGCAACCCGCATCTATCAAACCTCTCTACACCGCCAGCACTGGCTCACACTGGCCAATGCCCTGGCTCCCTTGGGCGCCGCCCGAATCGACGTCGCCGCGCTTGCTATCGACCTCCTGGACCGATCCCTGGACGATATCCGGAACGGCCTGACCGGGGCCGACCAGGTACTCCCGGTTGGCGTCGTCGATCTCAGGTCGCTCTACTTTCTTCTCGATCTCCAGCCGCCGATTGGAGACGCATCCCAGTACAACATAACAATGTTAACCGAAACGCGAGAGAAAATCTCGATCATGACGATTCGCCTGCAGAGCATCTTTCGCGCCACCTGGAGCCAGGTGTTTGGACTCGCCATGGCGCTGCTCTTCCAGCGGCTGACAGACCGGCGGGGCCGGCTGACGATTGTGGATCAGATCGAAAGCTTTGAAAGCCTCCGTCAGGCGGTCTTGCAGCCCCGCCAGCTCGAGTTCGGCGGCGGATCGACGCCAAACCATGACCTATAGGACAGGAATTCATCATTTCCAATCCTATAGGACAAACAAATCCATTTAATTGACCTAGAGGACAACGTTGATAGAGGGCAGCGTTCGCGTAGCAGAAGTCCGAACTGCGCCTGATCCGGCCGCGGAACAGAGGATTATTCCACGAGTGCCCGCGCGTGACCTGTGGCAGAGAGCGCTCGATCAGTTGCGGCTCGTGGTGCCGGTGGCGACCTTTGACACCCTGTTCGCCAACAGCACCGGGCAGACGCTTGATGACGGCGCGCTGGTGGTCACCGTGGCCAATCCACACGCCCGCGCCTGGATTGAGGCCCGGCTTTCCGCATACGTCATCGACGCTCTCCGCTCCGCCGATTTCTCGGGCCCGGTCGTCTTCCAGCCTCGCTCCACCCTCCTCCCCCCTGCCCACGGGCCGGACCGCGGCAGCCTTCCGGGCCCGGCGCATGGTGACTTGCCCGTCCCGGGCCCGGCGAACCTCGAGCCCGGCGATGTCGCGCTCAGCTTTCTCAACTTTGATCTCTACGCCCGCGGCTGGCTCCG
>WSZX01000080.1 GCA_013139935.1 Ardenticatenales bacterium | reverse complement strand
GTGGGGGTGACCCAGGCCGAGTACGATCTGATGCTAGAGGCGGGTTTCCGCCTGGAGACTGATGAGCGCCGAACGTCCGAGTTGAACCGGCCGGCCGAGTTGCTTCCCGGTCAAACCAGCGGCATCCCGGGTTATCCGTGCTATCGCACGGTCGAAGAGACCTTTTCCACTGCGGCTGCCATTGCCGCAGCCCATCCAGAGCTGGCCACCTGGATTGAAGTGGGTGACTCGTGGGAAAAGAGCACTGCCGGTGGCAAGGATGGCTATGACATGATGGTACTGCGCCTCACCCATTCGGCCGTCACCGGACCCAAGCCCAAGCTGTTTATCATGACCGCGGTCCACGCCCGAGAATACGCCACCGCCGAACTGGGGACCCGCTTTGCGGAATACCTGGTTGAGAGCTATGGTACCGACCCTGACGTGACCTGGCTGCTCGACCATCAGGAGATCCACCTGCTGCTGCAAGCCAATCCGGATGGGCGAAAGCATGCCGAGGGGGGAGCCCATTGGCGGAAGAACACCAATGAGAGCTATTGCTCACCCACCTCCGACATGCGAGGAGCAGACCTGAATCGAAACTTTGAGTTCCTGTGGAACTGTTGCGGGGGCTCTAGCGATAACCCCTGTTATGAGACGTACCGGGGACCCAGCGCCGCGTCAGAGCCCGAGACAGAGGCGATTCAGGGCTATCTGCGCAGTCAATTCCCCGACCAGCGCGAAGATTCGCTTTCGGCCGCGGCTCCGGTCACCACCACCGGGGTCTTTATAGACATCCACAGCTACGGTGAACTGGTACTATGGCCGTGGGGCTCCACCTCCGAGGTGGCTCCCAATGGGATTGCCCTGCAGACCCTGGGGCGCAAGTTTGCTTTCCATAACAGCTACGAGCCCGAGCAGGCGTACGGTCTCTACCCCACCGACGGTACCACCGATGGATTCGCCTACGGAGAGCTGGGTTTGGGCGCCTATACGTTTGAGCTGGGCACCCGGTTTTTTCAGGATTGTACTGCCTTTGAGAACACGATCTTGCCCGACAACCTGGCGGCTCTGCTCTATGCGGCCAAGGCGTCACGCGCGCCCTACCAGATGCCGGCCGGGCCGGATGTGATGGAAGTGACGGTGGCATCGGGGGGAGTGGTTGCCGGTGGTATAGTTGGGTTGACAGCGATTGTTAACGACACGCGCTACAGCAACCAGAGTGGGACCGAACCGACCCAGGCAATCGCGGCCGCTGAATTCTACATTGACGTGCCGCCCTGGATAACGACAACGACGCCAGTCTCCACCTCGATGACAGCGGCCGACGGTGCGTTTGACGAGCCCGTCGAAGATGTGGAGGGCGTAATTGACACGACTGGCTTGAGCATGGGGCGCCACGTCATCTTTGCGCGGGGCCGGGATGAGGCCGGCAATTGGGGCCCCTATAGCGCCGCTTTTCTCCAGATCCTCGACCCGGCCGTTTCGCCCAGGGTCGAGGGATACGTCCGCGATGCCGATACCGGCGTTGCTCTGGATGCCACCGTGATTGCCGGTGCGTTTCAGGTCGCCACCGACCCGGCAACCGGCTATTACAGCATGACGGTGGTCAGCGGCACCTACGAGATCACGGCGATGGCGGAGGGTTATGCCGGCGCTCCTGTCACCGGCATCGAACTCTACAACCATGAGATCGTCAGGCAAGACCTATATCTTTTTGCCGTCTGTGATTTCTTTGTTGACGATGTTGAATCGGGCAACCTTGGCTGGACGGCCCAGTATCCGTGGGCGATCACCGGCGAGGCTGCGCATAGCATGAATCGATCCTGGACCGATAGCCCAGGCGAGGAGTATGGCCACAACCGCGATGTTTGGCTGGTCTCGTCACCTTTGGACCTCTCTGGCTATGCAGTTGTCACCCTCAGTTTCTGGCACACATACGACCTTGAGGGCGGCCATGACCACGGCTATGTCGAGTATTCAATCGATGGCGGAGCGAGTTGGACACAAGCTACGTCGTACAGCGGCGCTGGCCAGGCGGAATGGGTGCAGGATGAGATCGCTCTTCCGGCGCTGGAAGGTCAGCCGAACGCGCGAATCGGTTTTCGATTGAGCACCGATGGCTGGGTTACCGGGGAAGGCTGGCACGTGGACGACATGGTGATTTCGGGCGGCGGCCCGGATTGTGTTCCCCGGCGGGCCCCGACGGCGGAATTCTCCAGCAACAGCCCCGTGATCGTAGGTAGCCTCATGGCCTTTACCAATCTCGCGAGTGGCTCTCTACCGCTGGCTGTTCGGTGGGATTTCGGTGATGGGTACGGCTACTCGAGCGAGACGAATCCTCAATACCGATATTCGTCGGCCGGCCACTTGACCGCCACCCTGGCGGTGACCAACACCCTGGGCACCAGCAGCGCGAGTCACCGGGTCGAGGTTGGCCATCTCTCGCTATACTTGCCGCTCGTTCAAAAATGAATCCAGGCGAGCGGAGAGTGAATGGCGCCTGGCCGGCCGGCAATGCGATCATTGGCGGTTCTCCGAGGCGCCACCGATCTTTGGTCGGGTGATCCGTTGGCGGTGTGACCGTGCCAGCTCTGTCAGCCGCTGGAGTCCCGATTCCCCGT
>WSZX01000427.1 GCA_013139935.1 Ardenticatenales bacterium | reverse complement strand
GCCACGACAGCGGCCGTGGGCGCCTCGGCCAACTCTTCTTCGGCAAAAAAGACCTCGGCCGGGGGACTGCTGGCATAGCTGACGACTATCGGCCGGTCGCCATCCGAGGCGGCGGTGAACTGCCCCCAGTAGGCATCCTCCCAGCCGTCGGTGATCAATACATTGTTGGCTCGCAGATCGGTCCAATAGTCAAGGTAGCCGTCGGTCCCAAAGTGGCCGATTGTGGCCAACAAGAAGGCCAGGCCTGGGGAGGACGTCGCGGGGTTCTCTACCACCAGGAGGCCAGTGTATTCCGGCCGGACCAGGTCCTCCAAGCTGGAGGGTGGCGCCAGATTTCGCTCAACAAACCAGCCTCTGTCGTAGTTGAGGCACACGTCGCCATAGTCCACCGGCAGCAATCGGTTGGCGGGGTCCAGTTTGAACTGGTCCGGCACGTTGTCGAGCATGGGAGAATTATAGGGCTCAAAGATGCCAGCATCGAGAGCCCGGCTCAGGAAGGTGCTGTCTATGCCAAAAAAGAGATCCGCCAGTGGATCGTCCTTGCTGAGGATCACCTGGTTGAGAGCGGCGCCGGCATCTCCCGATGGGAGCAACTCGACGGTGATGTCATGTTCTTCCTCAAAGGCCCTCAGCACCTCTTCACTCACGCTAAAGCTATCGTGGGTTATCAGCCGAAGGGGCTGGGGCTCCTTGGGCCCGCAAGCGACTATTGACAGGACAGTCGCCAAGCCCAGGAGAATCAGATGTAGCTTTTTCACTGCAATTGCCTCCTCACTTCTCTATCTGTCCCGTTGAGCGCGGGCACCCATCTGCAGTTACTCTCATCTCTGAGGGTGTCGAAAGACAGATAGGACACCGTCCCCTCGGCAGTTCCGCGCCGCAAGAGGGAAACTTGAAGGTGTGCTTTTTATTACGCGGCAGGACCTTCATGCGCTTTTTCCGCACTCTCATCTCTGGCGGCGTCCGGGCGAGTGAATGCAGATCAACCACCCGCCTGCCAGTTGAATCTGAGCGATTGCACCGGTCATCACGTTGCTCACACCACGCGCCTCGCCAAAGCGCAGGGTTTCGCCCGCCAACGGCCAGGCCAGCCCGCTGGCGTGGACGTCTCGTGCGTCTCCTCCCAGCGGGATGAGAGAGATTCGATCTCCCGCTTGACCGTGGATGGTTGCCTCTTGGTGGATCAGGATTGCAGTCAGGCGGCCGTCCACAACCTGAACATGGAGGGGGGCGATTTCGGGGCGGGCCAGTAGTTGAATGTTTGCCAGCGTCTGATCGAGTCGCCCGCCGAGGGCGCCCGCCACCAGGATGTCGGTGGCACCCTCGGCGGCAGCGTGCAGAAGAGCGAGTTCCAGATCTGTCTCGTCTTTGGCGGCCGGAAAGGCGAGGAACTTGGTGCCTTGGGTTTCCAGCTCTGTCCGAATGGCAGGCGGGATCGAGTCCATGTCACCAATGACCAGGTGGGGGGGGCGGCCGCAGGCCAGGGCGTGCCGCGCGCCGCCATCAGCGGCGATGATCCAGTCGTCCGGCCGGAGCATCGAGCGAATGACGCCCGGGTCCGACATCTCTCCATTGGCAAAGATTACGGCTCGCCTCATGCCACCCACCCATAAAAAAGAGCTTCCATCTGGGGAAGCCCTTGTCTTTCTCCCTACGCTGGCATTACCCAGATCAGGTACGCGGGTCAAGGGTCCACACCCTCCTCTCAGCCTGCATCGCAAGCTCCCCGTACTTTTGTGCAATTGATTATAATGCCAACAATAGGACCTGTCAAACGCGGGAGGTGAGAGTGTAGAATACAAGTGAGGCACCGTCCTCTCTGCAATTCCGCTGCTGCACACACTTGCGCCTGCGGGCAGTGCAGGTGAGAAAAGCTGGCAGGGGTGGGGTGGGGGAGGGTGATAGGGAACATTGCATCCTACCACCCGCCCGGCGTTCTGCGTCGGGGGCGCGAATCAGCGCTGACGAGAGTCCTTGGGGGTCAGGGTGCCGGCCGTCCTAGAAGAGGTGCAGTTGGGTCACCTGCTCCTGAGGAGGTGTGTCCGGGAACTCGTCTATCCTGGCCATGAGGTCTGGGATTCTTGCCATGTCCTCCTCTACCTTGGGACGGAGCGAGGGCTGATGCAGGGCAGCGGCCGGGTGGTACATGGGGTAGTAGAGAATGCCGTCAATCTTGCGCGGTTGCCCATGAATGTGGGATATCTTGGCGTGGGGAAAGTAGCGGGCCATGGAGAAACGGCCAAGCGTGACGATGACCAGAGGTCGAATGAGCGCGATCTGCCGGTCCAGGAACCCACTACATGCTTCGATCTCATCCGGACGGGGATCACGGTTGCCGGGCGGGCGGCACTTTATCACATTGGCAATAAAGACCTCACGGCGTTTGAGGCCAATCATGGCCAGCAGTTCCTCAAGGAATTCGCCGGCAGCGCCGACGAATGGCACTCCCTGCTGATCCTCATGAAAACCAGGCCCTTCGCCAATGAATATCACCCTGGCATCAACGGGGCCTTGTCCAGGCACTGCTTGGGAACGGCTGTGGTACAAGTCACAGGCCCGGCAAGCCCGGACATCGGCAGCAATGTGCTCCAGTGTTTCATCCATTTCACTCACCTCAAGGTTGGTGTCTGCATGGGGCTATGAGCGAATCATAGCGAGAGAGGGCGTCGAAAACGGACACCCCACCGGTTCTCCCATGGCAGTGTGGAACTGCAAGGGCAACGGCATTCTACCTGTTTTGAACACCGGCCGCCAGGGTCATCTGACATGCGCGGACAGCCCGGTTCAGCGCCGAAAGAGATGGCGATGGTCCTGCACCCATCGCAAAAGCCGAGGTATTCCATCGGCCGGTGACACACGTGGCCGCCAGCCAAATCCCCGTTCAGCCTTGCGCACGTCGGCGATAAAGATTTTTTGATCTCCCGGCCGCCAGTCCCCGCGCCGAACTGCCACCGGCCGTCCCAGCAACTCTTCTGTCAATGGGCCAAATTCGGCCCAAACGGACAGTGCGAAATCCGGGCCGCCGCCCAGGTTGTAGATCTGCCCGGCCGTGACGTCGATGTGCTGCACCGCCAATTCGTAGGCATCGATCAAATCGTCCACGTAGAGCAGGTCCCGCACCTGCTTGCCGTCACCGTATATGGTTATGGGCCGGCCGAGCGTGGCGGCAATCAAGAAATGGGCCACCCAGCCCTGGTCTTCGACCCCGAACTGCATCGGGCCATAGATGCACGATTGACGAAAGACAATGGTTCGCAGGCCGTAGATCCGGGCATAGTCATGGGTGTACTGATCACCGGCTCCTTTCGAGCATCCATACGGGGAGTGGAAATCAAGCGGGTAGCTCTCCGGTACCCCGGCCGGACAATCGCGGTAGCGATAGCGGGATCTCTCCTCGATGACGCCTACCTGGTTCATGGCCCCATAAACCTTGTTGGTGGAGGCATAGACAAAGATGGGGTCATCGGCCACATCGCGGGCTGCCTCCAGCAGGTTGAACGTCCCCAGTGCATTGATCTCAAAGTCTTCCCTGGGGTTGGAAACGGAGGTCGTAACCGCCACCTGGCTGGCGAGGTGGTAGATACGCTCAACACCGGCGGCCGCCTGCTTGACCGCTTTCCAATCACGCACGTCCCCGGGCACAAAGACAAAGCGGTCCCCAAACGCGGTCCGGAGCCACTCCAGGTTTACGTCTGCTCCGTGCCGCGACAGGTTATCATAGACGACGACATGATGCCCCTCTGAGATCAGGCGATGGGCAAGGTTGACGCCGATGAACCCGGCTCCCCCGGTGACAAGGATTCTACTCACGAGTTCTCCGCATTCAAGTTGCAGGCGAGCGGCCAGTCCGCCTGGCATCGCACACATCGATTGGTAGAGGGCGCAGAACCACGCCACCTAGACGGGAAAAGAGGGTGGCCTTGCGTTGCTCCAGTCGGTCCTGGTAGGCTTTGCCCAGCAACTCGACCGTCATGATCAGAGCATCCTCGCCGTTATCGGTATAGTATCGCCGGTGCCGGCCGACGATTCCCAGCCCATACTTGGCATATAATCTCTGCGCCACCCGATTCGAAACACGCACTTCCAGAGCTAGCAACTCTGCGCCCACCGAACTGGCCTCGTCAATCAACGCCAACAGGAGCAGTTCGCCCAGTCCCCGGCAACGCCACGGCGGGGCTACCGCCAGAGTGCTGACACGTGCCTCACCCTCCATCAACCAGAAACATCCATAACCGACACAACTCCCGGTGCACCGCGCCGGCGAAACCTTCCCGTCTTTTGCCGGCCGGGTGGAGGCATCCATCTCCAGCACCAGGCAGTGCGCACGAGCATTGCGTGTCAATTCGTTGCGGTAGACTTTGGCAGGCCAGGGAACGGGAAAGGATTCGTTCTCTATCGCTATCACGTGAGGGATATCATCCGTGGTCATGCGGCGCAGACTGTAGGGAAAAGGGGGTTGGATCACGGCAGGGCCGCTCCTGGTGGATGAAGGTATATCGGGGCGAGTGTAGCCGGATCATCCATCCGGTTCCGCTTGAACCGCTCCCACCCCAGTTCGGCCAGGAATCCAGCCCGGCGCAGCCCGGATGCAGGAGAGAGCACGAGTGCTTTGGAACGGCGACGGCGCAGCAGCTTGGCTCCGTCGGGATCGATCTCACCGGCGAACAAGGTGGGGGTCTCAAGGCTGGACACCAACTGTTCCCAGGTCGTAGTCTCGGCCTCCTGATCGGCGCGCCATTCCCCGTCGCGCCAGTGGAAGGTGCCGGCGCAGATTCGTCCCCGGCCGGCCTGCAGGATAGCACAGAGCGGAACGTCCTCCGGGCCGATGGATGCGGCCACAATATCCAACGTAGGTATTCCCGCCAGAGGGGTGTTGTTGGCCAACGCCAGCCCCTTGGCGGCCGCCAACCCAATCCGTAGCCCGGTGAATGACCCCGGGCCAAGCGCCACGGCAATCGCCTTCAAATCGGCCGGCGCGACGCTACCCTGGCCAAGCATGCTAGCAATGCTGGGCGTGAGCTCCACCGTGTGGTAATTCGCGGTTCTCCACGTGGTCTCTGCCAGGATCTGATCTCCATCGTGCAGAGCCAGGCTCAACGTGCGGGTAGAGGTGTCAATCGCCAACAGCATTGTCATACCCCAAAAGCGCTCTGGCGGAAGTGAAGCAAGAGCTCCCGCGGCCGCTCGCCGCCGGCCTCGAAGCAAAGCCCGCGCTTGGTTGCAGCCGCCCACCGCAGCGTGATCCAGAGTCGTTCAGATGGCAAGACGGAGGCAATCCGTTCCGGCCACTCGATCATCACCACGCCGGATCGGTCCAAGACGTCGTAGAGCCCGATGGCCAGGGCATCCTCCGGCCCACGGAGCCGGTAGCAGTCCACATGGAACAGGGGCAGATTGTCCGAAGCACGAGGATACTCGTTGATGAGAGTAAAGGTAGGGCTGGTGGCCGAGCGAACCGCGCCCCATCCCCGGCTGACACCACGCGCCAAGCAGGTTTTGCCCGCGCCCAAGTCGCCCGCCAGGCAGAGTAGATCGCCGGATTGAAGCAATTCGCCCAACCGCGCCCCTAATCGCTCGGTTTGAACCGCGCTACTGCTCACGAAATCGAGTGTTCGATCATCCAAGATAGGCATGGGTGCACCTTTGCCGCAGGTTGCCATTCCGTCGCAGACCACGCAGCAATGGAGGTCATTGACTGAATTATACAGCGGCAGTGACGGGAAGCAAGCTGGCTTTCCAAAGGGGTCGGTTCGTGGTATATTACGGCCCGGTGCGAAAAGGGAGTCCCCCGATGAGGTATCTGGTCCTTTCTGACATCCACGCAAACCTGATCGCTTTCCAGACGGTGGTAGACGATGCGGGTCCATTTGACGCCATCTGGTGCCTGGGAGACGTGGTGGGGTACGGACCAGACCCGAATGAGTGCGTAGCGCTATTGCGCGAGTACGAGCACCTGTGCCTGGCAGGTAATCATGACTGGGCCGCGCTGGGCAAGTTGGATCTGGACACCTTTAACGCTGACGCACGGGCGGCCGCGACCTGGACCCAGCGCATGTTAAGCGCCAGCTCGCGTGAATTCCTGGGATCGCTATCCAGCCTATTGTGTGTGGGGCAATTCACGCTGGCCCATGGCAGCCCGCGGCAGCCGATATGGGAGTACATCTCCGACACTCTGGTTGCCCATGTGAACTTTTTCCACTTTGAAACTCCGTACTGTCTCGTGGGGCACACCCACACACCGGTTGTCCTGAGGCAAGATGCGGAGGACGGAAACTGCCGGATCCTTGCTCCCCGTTATGGAGAGCCCATTCGCCTGGGCGATGCGCGGCTGATTATCAATCCGGGCAGTGTGGGCCAACCGAGGGACTCGGATCCGCGCGCCGCCTATGCCATCCTGGATGCCGAAGCGATGACGTGGGAGCATCGCCGGATAGAATATCAGGTTGAGGAGACACAGAGTCGCATGCGGCAGCATGGGTTGCCATACAAGCTGGTGGCACGGCTTCAATTCGGGTGGTAACCTATCTGGCCGATTCCTTGACGGCCGGGAACCTATCAGATGATGTTTGCGTCTTTCTGCCAGGAGTAGATACAGGCACTTGTTAAGGAATAACTTCCCGTTTTCAATGGTGATTCACGGGTAGAGCGGTCACAAAACCGCCAAGTTGTTTTTGAACAAGTACAGGAGGAGCAGAGATGTCGAAGCGATGGCGAGTTGTTGGAATCATTGGTGGCGCAGTTGCGCTTTGTATGGTGGGGATAGCGGTTGTGTTGGCGTTGAGCCTCCCGTCGGTCGGTGGAACTCTTGATGTCGCCTCCTATGAGCCTCAATCCGTCGCCAAGGAGGCCGGAATTGTTGCCGAGTACAGCGAGGCGTACGCGGGAAGCGACTATGATGAGGAGTTGAGGATCATCGGGCCGGCCACCCAACCGCAAGAACGACTCATCATTCGCAACGCCGACCTAACGGTGGTGGTAGACGACACTGTGGAGAGCATGGCGGCAATAGAACAACTGGTGAAAGGGGTGGAAGGGTGGATCGTCGCCTCTAACATCTGGGAGTACGAGGGGGTGAAACGGGGCAATATCAGCGTACGGGTTCCGTTTGACCAGTTGGATTCCTTCTTGAGTGATGTGCGTGCCCTGGTGAACGAGGTAACCAACGAATCGATCTCGGGACAGGATGTGACCGAGGAGTATGTGGATCTCCAAGCGCAGTTGACCAACCTGGAAGCCACAGCCGACCGGGTTCGTTCCTTTCTGGACCAGGCCAGGACGGTAGAAGAAGCACTGGACGTGAACCGGGAACTCGGGCGGTTGGAAGGAGAGATTGAACGCATCACGGGCAGGATGAAATACCTGGAGAGTTCAGCACGCCAGTCCCTGGTCAGCATTGACGTGATTCCGGACGAGTTGGCTCGGCCGGTCACCGTGGGCGGCTGGAGACCGGAGGGAACGACACGGGATGCCATCCAGTTGCTCGTCAACACGCTGCAAGGGCTCGCCGATGTGCTCATCTTCCTGGCCCTTTTTCTGGTGCCGGTCGCTTTTGTTCTTGGGGCGCCTGTCTTTGTTCTGATTCGATTGCGGCGGAGGCGCCGCAAGAAACAGGCCCAAGCCGGGGAGTGACGACTGCCCGCTCCCGCTGGGCCGAAGCATTTCCGCCGGTGAAGCATGGGCCCGGCGTGATCGGGCCGGCCGGCTGCTCCGGTACGCGTGTTGTTAGTCCCGGCCAGAGCCTGACAGAATCGGCCGGCGTATGACACAGGCGTTGGTTCCACGCAGCACGGACCGTACCGCTCTGCCCGCGCCCCCCAGCGATGTGAAAGGATAGCCTATGATTACTCTCACTGTTCAAACCCACGCTCAGTCCGAACTGAGGGACATCACCCAGCAGGTGCAGGAGGCCGTCCGCCAAGGTGGGGTGGATGATGGGCTCTGCACCCTTTTTATTCCCCACACCACGGCTGGCGTGACACTCAATGAAAACTGGGATTCGGATGTGCAGCGGGATATTCTACTCACGCTGGCGGACATTGCCCCGGTCGATCCGCGCCACCGGCACCGCGAGGGGAACTCTCCAGCCCATATCAAGGCTTCGATGGTGGGGGCGAGTGCGCTGGTGTTTGTGAAGGGCGGCCAATTGCAGCTCGGCCGTTGGCAGGGGATCTACCTGGCCGAGTTTGATGGCCCTCGCAGCCGCAATGTCTGGGTGAAGGTGGTTGCCGGATGAGTCGTTGCTCCCGCTCCAGAATGGTGGGGGAAGGTAGGTATCGGCGTGTTGGACTTGGCTAGACTGCTGGCAGTGCTGGCCGGCATCCTGCTCTTGCTGTGGCGCAGGTGGAACTTGGGAACCGTCCTGCTGCTCGCTTCGGCTGCCATTGGGTTGCTGTTTGGCCTGACACCGGCCGGGCTCCTTCAGGCTGGACTTGACACGATCAGGGACCCGATCACGTTGCGGTTGTTGGCGGCCGTGACGCTCATCCTCAGCCTGGGGGCCATCCTCAAGGCAACGGCCAAACTCGACGGGCTGGTGCGCTCGCTGGAGAGGCTGCTGCCCGACGGCCGCGTGACCATGGCTGTCATCCCGGCCCTGATCGGCCTGCTCCCCATGGTGGGCGGCGCCATCTTTTCCGCGCCGATGGTGGAGGAGGTTGGGAATCGCTTGCAGGTAGATGGGGAGCGGAAGACGTTTGTAAACTATTGGTTCCGGCACGTGTGGGAGTGGATTCTGCCCACTTATCCATCACTCATCCTGGCGGCAGCGCTGCTGGACATAGCCCCGCGAGCGTTGACTCTGAGCCAGTGGCCGCTGACAGCGATGGCAATCATCGTCGGCATCCTGGTGGGTCTGCTGCCCATACGGCGGGTGGCAAGGCCTCGGGCCAACCCGCGCGAGCGGAACGGCAACCTGAGATTGCTGGTGGTGAGCATCTGGCCGATTGTATTGGTGATCATTCTCTCCGTCGCACTACACGTCGACCTGATCCTCAGTCTGCTGGCCACCATCGGGTTATTGGTGCTTGCTCACCGCTTGGGACCAGCTCGGGTCTGGCAGGTATTGCGTCATGGTGTCTCACTCAGGCCGGTGCTGCTCATTATTGCGGTCATGCTCTTCCGTCAGGTGTTGGGGTCCACCGGCGCGGTGAGTTCGCTTCCCACGGCGCTGACAGCCGCCGGGGTGCCAACGCCGCTGATCCTGTTCTTCATTCCCATGCTGGCGGGGTTGCTCACCGGGCTGGCGGCGGGGGCTATTGGGGTCAGTTTCCCAGTGATCATGCCCCTGCTCGTGGCCGGGGGGGTGAACATGGGTGCTGTTGCACTCGCCTACACCGGGGCGTTCTTGGGGGTCTTGCTTTCCCCCCTTCACCTTTGCTTCTCTCTTACCCGCGACTATTACCAAGCCGAATGGGGGCCAAACTACCGGATGCTGCTACCCTCCATCCTGGCAGTGGCGGCCGTGGGGGTGGTATTATACGCCCTCTGGTAGCCTCGGGTTGCCGAATTGCGAACGAGTCACGCGGTTCACCTTCCCCCGACCCACAGATCCACCAACGCGAACTGGTCCACATCCACAAGTCCCTGGTCGGTGAGTTTGAGGGAGGGAATCACCTCCAGGGCAAGGAAGCTGATAGTCATAAAGGGATCGTGCAGCGGGCAGCCGAGTTCGGCCGCCTCTTTGAGCATCGCGCTCTGCT
>WSZX01000133.1 GCA_013139935.1 Ardenticatenales bacterium | reverse complement strand
CGGTTGGGTCACACACCCTGCGTGTCCGACAGGTGGATGAGTTGGCGGTGACCGGCGTGAGTTTGGCTCTCCCAGACGATGCCGAACCCTTCTTGGATGGCGAACGAGCGGGGATAGCGTGATGGCTCTGTTAGTGCCGCTTCTCGTCAGTGCCGTCCTCATCCTGATCAATGGCCTCTTCGTGGCGGCCGAGTTTGCCATCATCGGCGTGCGCAAGAGCCGGATGGCGCAACTGGCCCAGGGTGGCAATCGGGTTGCCGCCCGGGTGCTTTCCATCCTGGAGAGTCCTGTCCTGCAAGACCGGTACATCTCAACCGCGCAGTTGGGTATCACCATGGCCAGTCTCGGGCTGGGGATGTACGCCGAGGAGGCATTCGCTGAGCTTTTGATCGGCCCGCTGGAGCATCTGGGGCACCTTACGGAAGCGATCGCGCACAGCGTCGCGGTCATCACTGTGCTTGCACTGCTGACGTTCCTGCATGTTGTGGTGGGGGAGATGGTACCAAAATCGCTGGCGCTTTACCATCCCGAAGCGTCGGTTTTGCGCATCTCCCACCCCATGCGGCTGATGGAGAAGCTATTTGGACCGGCCGTTTGGGTGCTTAACGCGCTTGGCGGCGGCGTCTTGCGCCTGATGCGAATCCCAATGGTCGAGGGACACGCCAGGCTGCATTCCCCTGAAGAGTTGCAGATGATTATCGACGACAGCTATCGGGGTGGTCAGCTCGATGCGTCAGAGAAATCAATGCTAAAAAAGATCTTCCGCTTTGGAGAGAAACAGGTCGGTCAGGTGATGACCCATCGTACCCGCGTGGAGGCATACCCGCTTGACATCAGCGAGTCGGAACTGCTGGCGGGACTTGGGCAATCCCCGTACAGTCGTTTCCCGGTTTATGAAGGTGACCTGGATCACGTAGTGGGTGTCCTGCATCTCAAGGACCTGGCCCGGCAGCAGATTCACCGGCCGGGCGAGTTCGGTCTGCGTTCTTTGCTGCGCCGGGCTATTGTGGTACCGGAAAACGCCTCCGTGGAGGCGCTACTGGCAACGGCCAAGCGGCTTCGCACCCACATGGCCATTGTGATAGATGAATACGGCGGCATGGCGGGCGTCGTCACGCTGGAAGACCTGGTGGAAGAGGTCGTGGGAGAGGTGCTCGACGAGTTCGACCAAGAGGTGCCCCCGTTGCGTCAGGTGGGCCCAGGCGAGTATCTCTTGCGCGGCGATTTCCTGCTGGATGCGCTGGATGAGTTGAGCCCCTTGGGTGATGACCTGCCTGACGTCAACTCGGTGGGTGGGTTGATAGTGGCTCTATTGGGAGCTATGCCAGAAGCTGGCGATCAGGTGTCATTCGCCGGAATCGAGTTCACTGTCGAGGCCGTTGCCGGCCGGGCGGTGCAGTTGGCTCGGGTGCGCCTGCCCGCTGTGAACCTGGAGCAAGATGGATAGTCGGCAGTGGGGGACAGTCGGACAGTCGTTCGTCGTCTGCGTCAGGGTGTGGGTGGATACCCCGTGATCTGACGTATCTTTTCGTACAGTGGCTTGAGCTGCTTGTATAACCGCCGATATACCTGTTGGTAGAGCGCCTCGTAGGTCTCATGCGCGGCCGGGTCAGGTTCGAACACCTCGCCGATGCGAGTCATCTCCTCCACGGCAATCGCAAAATTGGGATGCAGGCCGAGCCCGACCGCGGCGTCGATCGCTGCGCCCAGACCCGAGGCCTCGTATACGTGCGGACGGCAAGCAGGAAGGCCAAAGATGTCAGCCGTTAGCTGCAGCGCTGCGTCGCTCTGTGAGCCGCCCCCGGCCACCCGCAGCTCGGTGATGGGAACTCGGCTCCGCTTCTCTGTTCGCTCCATGCCTTCGCGTAGAGCGTACGCCAGGCCCTCCAGGATTGCCCGATAGACGTGGGCGCGAGTATGCACATCGCCAAAACCAATGATCGCGCCTTTAGCTTCTGGGCCTGGCACTTTCAGGCCGGGCGACCAGTACGGCTGGAGCATCAACCCCATCGAGCCTGGTGAGACCTGGCGCACCAACGCGTCAAACAGAATTTCCGGTTCGATGCCCTGCTCGTCGGCTAGCAGTTGCTCTCGAAGGCCGAACTCTTGCTTGAACCAGTTCACCATCCAATAGCCTCGGTATATCTGCGTCTCCAGGCTGTACGCTCCCGGCACAGCGGCCGGGTAGGGGGGGATAAGCGGAATGACCTCAATGTACTTGCGATGCGTGGTGTTGATAGTGGCGGTAGTCCCAAAGCTGAGACAGCCCATGTGCGGCTCCAGGCAGCCGGCGCCAAGTACCTCAGTCGCCTTGTCGGCCGCAGCCGCAACGAGCGGAAGCCCGGCCGGAATCCCCGTCTCCTCCGCTGCCTGAGGGGTGATCTCTCCCAGTGTCTCCGCTGGCGGCACCAATTCCGGGAGTTTGCCTTGATCCATGATGATTGCTTGCCATTTCCAGTCCCACTTCTTCGACCAGTCCAGCCCCTTATAGTCAAAGGGAACGTAACCCACCTGGCAGCCTACCGAATCCGCAAACCGGCCGATCAGCAGGTGAGTGAGGTAGCCTGAAAGGAAGAGGAACTTGTGGGTCTGCTCCCAAATCGCGGGCTCGTGGGTGGCGATCCAGTTTGCTTCTCCTTCTGCCTGGAGATAAGCTACCGTCTCGCTCATGCCCGACAGCTTGAAGAGGATACCCCACCACCCACCAACGGGCTTGAGCCCCT
The DNA here is from genome assembly GCA_013139935.1 of Ardenticatenales bacterium. Taxonomy (GTDB): domain Bacteria; phylum Chloroflexota; class Anaerolineae; order Promineifilales; family UBA4811; genus GLR113. The sequence continues at coordinate 2,870 of WSZX01000133.1, read as the reverse complement.
CGGTCCGTCGTTGGTCGAGCCAGACGATCGCCGGCCGAAGGGGGCGGCCGGCTGCATCGACGTTGATCACGGTGGACCTTTGCGTGGTGAGTGCTACTCCAGCCAGCCGTTCTCGGGGCACCGTGTTCATGGACCACAACTGCTGGCACGCCTGACACAGTGTTTCCCAGTACAGTTCGGGTCGCTGCTCCGCCCAGCCGGGTTGTCGGGAGTAATAGGGTTCGATGGGCACGCGGCTCTTTTCCACAAGATTGCCGCGCAGGTCGAACAAGAGCGCTCTCACGCTCTGGGTGCCGCTGTCAATCGCCAGGATGATGTCGCGGTTCATAGCCTTCCTTCTCTTGGTTGGTGCCCGTGGCTGGGCAATACTGTCATCCCCCGCGCGTCTCTCTTTTTCCATGCTTCAAGTACCTGTTCAGCAACAGCTTCGCACCCGGATCACCATTCTGCGCCTGATTCACTGTTCATGTGGCGAGCTACCCGGTGATTGCCCACATCTCGACGCTACCGCAGCGGGGATCCACGTTGAGCTTGGCACAGCGCGATTCCTCGCTGCCGAAATCAGATCGTTTGACGAATCCAGAAAGCGACCCTGCTTGCTCTGGCTACTGGTCGGTAATCACCAGTGGCTGTGCCTAATCGAGCGCTAAGCCTGGCCGTTTCGTGACCGAAAGTAGTACCAGGCAATCGCCGCCGCCAGTACGCCCAGCACGGCGGCCGATGCGATCTGCTGCCGCCGCGGAAACCTGCCCGATGGCCTCTGCCTGGCCTGCTGGGCAGCCTCCAATGCCGGCCGCCAATCGGGGATGGCATCCGGGTCCGGCGGCGCGAAGCACCTTTGCCACATCTGAACGTATGCTGTCTCTTCCGCTTCCCAGCGAGCGTCGCTCCAGCCAAGCTCCGGTTGGCAGATGCGGCGGATGGCGGGCAGCAGTGATTCCCCGCCCTTTGGTGCCAGCAACCCGAGGCGAACGCGGCGCAGCAACAGATCGTCAAGGTGTACCACTCCCTCGGCGCGAGCGGCCCAGCGGAGTTCCGCCCACAAGATGTTGGTGCCGTGGATGGGTTCGAGTTCCTCGATCGGCGCCATTTCAATCAGTGCCGGGGCATGAGCTCCGTAGCGGCCGATCAATCGGCGGCGGGCGGTTTCATCGAGGCCGATCGTTGCTGGAAGCTCGACTGCCGCCGGGCTGAGCACCGGATGGTCTGCTTCGATGGGGGGTATCTCTGGCAAAGAGTCGCGCACTTTTCTCAATGCATCCAGTGCAACTAATCGGAAGGTGGTGAGCTTGCCGCCGGTCACAGTGAGTAGCCCGGACTCGGGCCAGACGACGTGGTCACGAGATTCCTTGGAAGGGTCTTCCTTCCCCGTGTCAATCACCGGCCGGATGCCGGCAAAGGTCGCCATCACATCCTGGACCTTGAGCGCCAGCGGTTGGAATTGAGCCTGCACGGCTGCCATCAGGTAGCTAACCTCCTCCGGGTTGATGCAGGGTTCCTCATCCAGGTCGGCGTGATGATCCACGTCGGTGGTTCCCACCAGTGTCACTCCTTCCCAGGGAAACGCGAAAACCGGCCGTCGATCGATCGGGTGCAGGAAGCTTATCGCCTGAGCGACCGGGAACCGCCAGGCTGGAAAGATGAGATGGCTGCCGCGCAGCGCTCGCATCTTGGGTTTTGCGCCTACTTGCTCCCGCAGTCGATCTGCCCATGCACCGGTGGCGTTAATGACCACGCCTGCCCGGACGTCGGATGATCGGCCGCCGACAGAGTCGTGCAGGACGAGGCCTACCACCTGCCCTCCTTGGTCCCGGAGGAGCCGTTCTGCGCGCACATAGTTGATGGCCATCCCTCCCTCACCAACCGCTTCCTGGAGCACCCGCAGTACCAGGCGGGCGTCGTCCGTCTGCGCGTCTCCGTACCGAAAGCCCCCTGTGAGCCCATCCAGTGTGACGTGGGGCGCCAACATCTGGAAATCCTGTGCGCTATAGCGTTTGTGACTCCAGTCCAATGCCAGCAAGTCATAGATAGATAGGCCCGCCTTGAAGGTCCAGCGACCCGGACTGTCACCGGTATAGTTAGCCAGCAAGAAACCCAACGGGTCGATCAGGCCAGGTGCTTCTCCCATTAACCGCTCTCTCTCGCGCACTGAAGCCCGTGTGAGGCGAAACTGCAGTGATTTGAGATACCGAAGGCCACCGTGGACTAGCTTGGATGAGCGGCTAGAAGTACCCCACCCAAAATCGAACTGCTCCACCAGCAGTGCAGAGAGCCCCAGCCGCATGGCCTCCCGCAGTATGCCCGCTCCCGTGATTCCCCCGCCCACGACGATCAGGTCAAAAGGCTGGTCGAGCCGACTCCAGATCTGTTCGCGCCAGTTTCCTTGCCACATGGTGTATCTCCTGCAGCGATTGTCTAGTCAGCTATCAGCTTACCGGGGTTCATGATCCCCTGCGGGTCGAATAGTTTGATTGCTTCCTTCAGGGCTGCTATCCCCATCGCGCCCTTTTCTGCTGCCAGGTAGGGAGCATGGTCGATCCCGATGCCGTGCTGGTGGCTGATCGTTCCCTTGGCCGATAGGATTGCCTGGCTCGCGGCTGTTTTCAGTTTCCTCCAAAAGGCGAGCGTCTGATCAGCGTCAGGCTGCAAGCGGAAGAGATAGGTGGTGTAGATGCTGGCTCCATCGGTGTAGACGTGGGAGATGTGGGTAAAGACGTGCACCCGCTCATTTCCCGCCTCCAGACCGGGGCGGAGCGCGTTCTCAATCCCGTCGATGATTGCCGGAATCTGCTCCCAACTGGCGGCCGTCTCTAGCGTGTCGATGGCATAGCCCAACTCCCACAGGGTATTGCGCAGGTACGGCGTCGTGA
>WSZX01000489.1 GCA_013139935.1 Ardenticatenales bacterium | reverse complement strand
AGGCGAAGGGAGCGCAAGCGCTGATCAGACGCAAGCAGAAATCGCGCGCGGCCGCGGCCGTGGGCTGCGCCAACAGGTCTGGATGAGGATCGAGCCCCACGCACAGAAGCGAGTCGCTTTCACGCGCGCGCCGGGCAAGACGGCTCACAAAGTGCTTGTTCAACAACAACTTGGCATTCTTCTGGCCGTTCAACACTTGACTCACCATTCAAACCGGGAAGTTATTTCCTAACAAATGCAAAGGAATCACTCATGGCTCACTCTGCCACAGCCCTCCACCCAGATGGCTTGCTTTCTCCCCCCTCCCTGTTTCCCTCGCGCCCTCTGTCGTGACCATGGATGCAGGCATTGATCTCGCCAGGAGGCTCGATCGCTCCGTGAAGGGGCAAAAAAAGAGAGCCTTTCGGCTCTCGATTGATTGGCGCAAAAAAAAGCGCTTGTTTCCCCAGAACTCTGGCTCTGGGGAAACAAGCGCCTTTCTTCCACCCTAGTAGCTGCTTTCATACTCCCACTCTGCCACATTGTATACCAGAATCAGACTGTGTCAAGCCCCAGATTCCCCAAAAAACCTCCGCAAGTACTGCCCGGTATAGGATGCTCCCACCTGTGCCACCTCCTCGGGCGTCCCCTCTGCCACGATCGCTCCGCCGGCCGCTCCTCCCTCCGGACCCAGGTCTATCAGGTGATCGGCCACCTTGACGATATCCGGGTGGTGCTCGATGATGACCACCGTATTCCCCTTGTTCACCAACCTGTTGAGCACCTGAATCAGCTTGGCTACATCATGGGCGTGCAGCCCCACAGATGGCTCGTCCAGGACATAGAAAGTCTTGCCGGTCGCTCGCTTGGACAACTCTTTGCTTAGCTTGACCCGTTGAGCCTCCCCGCCGGAGAGAGTGGTAGCCGGTTGGCCCAACTGGATATAACCGAGCCCCACATCCCGCAAGGTGAGAAGCTTGCCCCGGATGGCCGGAAAGTTGGCAAAGAAATCCAGCCCCTCGTCCACGCTCAGGTCCAGCACCTCGGCGATGTTCAGTCCTCGATATCGGATCTGTAGCGTCTCCCGATTGTAGCGGGCCCCTTGGCAGATATCACATGGGATGTAGACATCGGGCAGGAATTGCATCTCGATGCGCAATTGCCCCTGCCCGTGGCACGCCTCGCAACGGCCGCCTCTGACATTGAAGCTGAAACGGCCGGGCTTATAGCCGCGCACCTTGGCATCAGGCAACTCGGAGAACAGGAACCGCACCTTGTCAAAGAGATTGGTGTAGGTGGCCGGATTAGACCGCGGGGTCCGGCCGATAGGGCTCTGGTCAATGCTAACCACCTTGTCTATCCACTCCACCCCATCGATAGAGCCATGTGCCCCCGGCCGCTGCTTGGAGCCGTGCAACATCTGGGCCAGCCGCTTGTGCAGGACCTCGATCACCAACGTGCTCTTGCCTGAACCGGAGACGCCGGTGACACAAATGAGCTTACCCAGCGGGAAACGCACGTCGATTCCCTTCAGATTGTGTTCCCGGGCACAGCGGATCACCAGGGCTTGCGAGTTGCCGGCACGGCGGCTCTCAGGCACGGGAATGCCCATCCGGCCGGAGATGTATGCACCGGTGAACGAATCGGGACACGCAATCATCTCGTCCAGCGTGCCAGAGCAGACAACTTCTCCCCCCTTGACCCCCGCGCCCGGTCCCAAGTCCACAATCCAGTCGGCCGCGCGAATGGTTTCCTCATCGTGTTCCACCACCAGCAAGGTATTGCCCAGATCGCGCATTCCTTCCAGAGTACGCAGCAGCCGCGCCTGATCGCGCTGATGGAGCCCGATGCTGGGCTCATCCAGTACATACAGAACCCCCATCAGTTGCGCCCCGATCTGGGTAGCTAGGCGGATGCGCTGCGCCTCGCCACCACTGAGTGTGCCGGCCGTTCGGCTGAGCGTCAGATAGTCCAATCCTACATCCACCATGAACCCAAGTCGGGCATGGATCTCCTTTAGAATCCGCTGTGCAATGGCCTGCTGACGGAGCGACAGGGGTGATCCTCCGTTTTCGCTTCCCTGCAACCGTTCCGTCCAGGCCAGCGTATCTGCCACCGGCCAGTCCACCACCTCCACAATCGACACGCCGTCAATCGTAACCGCCAAGCTCTCCGGCCGCAGGCGTGCACCATGACAAGCGGGGCACTGGCGTTCAGTCATGTATGCCTCGATCTTCCGCCGAATATAATCCGAGTCGGTCTCCCGATACCGGCGACGGAGATTGGGAATCACCCCTTCATAGTGGCTCATGTACTCCCCATGTCCACTACCTTCTGGATGTACATATCGGACCAGAACCCGCTCATCCCCGCTGCCGTATAGCAGCACTCGTTGCTGTGCCCGATTCAGCGCCCGCCACGGCCGATCGAGTGAAATGTCGAAATGCTCCGATACCGACCTCACCTGCTGCCAGCGCCAGCTTGACGGATCTGACGGCCAAGGGTCCAGAGCGCCCTCGCGCAGGCTCAACTCCGGGTTGGGTACCACCTCTTTCGGGTCCAGTTCCAATTGGACTCCCAGCCCCTGGCAGGTAGGACAAGCCCCATGCGGGCTATTGAAGCTGAATGAACGCGGCTCCAGTTCCGGCAGGCTGATACCGCAATAGACACATGCCAGTTTCTCGGAGAACAAAGTGTCCCTGGGCCCGCCGTTGGACGCCGACGCATCGCTGGTCAGCATCACCCCCTCCCCCATCTTGAGCGCCGTCTCCACCGAGTCGGTCAGGCGGCTGCGCGCAGCCGTCGCGCCTTCGCTCTCGTCGTCCGGTCCGTGGTTGATCACCAACCGGTCGACCACCACTTCAATGGTGTGCATCTTGTAGCGCTCCAACTCAATAGAGTCGTCCACGTCGCAGATCTTTCCATCTACCCTGACGCGAACAAAGCCAGCCTTGCGCACCTCCTCGAAGACACTCTGGTGATGCCCCTTGCGGCCCTTGACCAGAGGAGCCATAACCTGAATCCGGGTGCCCGGTGGCAGGCGCATCAACGAATCAACGATGTGCTCGGCGCTCTGCTGCTCCACCTGCCGGCCGCACTCGGCGCAGTGCGGAGTGCCAGCACGTGCGTACAGCAGCCGCATATAGTCATATACCTCTGTCACTGTCCCAACCGTCGAGCGAGGGTTGCGGCTGACCCCCTTCTGATCAATGCTCACTGCCGGGCTCAACCCTTCTATCTGGTCCACGTCTGGCTTATCCAACTGGCCCAGGAATTGCCGCGCATAGGCGGACAGAGATTCTACATACCGGCGTTGCCCCTCGGCGAAAATGGTATCAAACGCCAGTGAGGATTTGCCAGAGCCGGACAGCCCGGTAATCACCACCAGCTTGTCGCGAGGGATCTCTACATCTATGTTCTTGAGATTGTGCTCGCGCGCGCCGCGCACGATGATTCTATCCTGACCCATTGTGGGGTTCTACATCCTCCGCAGGAATCGTTTGATACCAGCAGGGCGTCAAAGAACGGACAACACCACGTCCCCCACGCGAAAAGGCCCCGCTCCGCAATAGGGAATACCCTCTCGCGCCCGTGGCAGTCCCGTTTTCCACACCCTCGTACTAGAACAATTGTACCACAACCGGAAATGAGAGACCATCAGGGGAACAGTCAGGAGTTGTGCACGCTGTCGGCAGCCCACCGCCTCACAGCATCCATGTTCTTGAGGGGCTCGGGGAAACGCCTTGCCGCCTTGACGTTCGGCAACTGAGAGAAGCGATGCAGAATGCGCGACAGTTGCCGAAGATCAGTCACCTCAACCTTGATGACAACCAGCCCCAATTGGCGCTCTCTATCCGAATGGCCATACAGTTCGCAGATGTTGACGTTTTCTGTCTCTAGAATCCGAGTCAGGTCATGGGTAAGGCCGCTCCGATCCACCGCAGCTACACACACACTCACCGGTCGGACAGTGCGTGGCTCTTCGGCCCAGTCGACCTCGACCAGATTCATGCGATTCCCTCGCCGGGTGGTCTGCACAATGTGGTGGCAATCCATCCGGTGGACGGTAACCTGGCCTCCACGCAGCAGGTTTCCAACAACGGGGTTGCCGGGGACCGGCTGGCAGGTCGCGCACAATTTGACCGGCCGTCCGGGCACGCCACGCACGGTGACCCGGCCGTCGCGAGATAGAATGACGCCTCCCGCTGGAGAAGCCTCCAACGCATCCCAAATGGGCTCCATGGCCAGATGAGTCACTTTGTGCGGCATCAGATCGGCGCGCGCAATCGCTGCCAGCATCTGCTCCACGCTGTCATGGTCCAGTCTCCGGGCAATGGCATCCAGATCATGGTCTTCAAGCCCCATCATCCGCATCTCCCGATGCAGGGTCTCTCGTCCTACCGAGATAGCCTCGGCCCTCTCAAGCCGGCGAAAGGCGCCACGAATCTTGTTCCGAGCGTACACCGTTCGCACGAACCCCAGATCCTTGTCCAGCCACTC
>WSZX01000119.1 GCA_013139935.1 Ardenticatenales bacterium | reverse complement strand
GCCGGTGGTTTGGTCAACGACCTTGACTGTCCCCCACCTTGTCCTCTCCAGTTCATCAGCATTGCGGAACACCAGCGGGTTGGGACTGGTTCCCAACGCCACCACGACCATGTCCACCTCCATGTCGAATTCGGAGCCTTCAATCGGGATCGGGCGGCGGCGGCCGCTGTCATCGGGCTCGCCCAGCTCCATACGGATACAGCGCATGCCATAGAGATTCCCGTTCTCGTCCCCGTACAGCTCCACCGGGTTGGTTAAAAAGTCAAAGATGACCCCCTCCTCCCCAGCATGATGCACCTCCTCCGCACGAGCGGGCACTTCGGCCGGGGAACGGCGGTACACAATGTGAACCGCAGGCGGCTCACCGCCGGTCCGCTCGGCCCAGAGATGACCCAGCCGTAGCGCCGAGCGGGCTGAGTCCATCGCGACGTTGCCAGCGCCAATGACGGCCACCTTGCGTCCCACTCTGACCGGCGTGTCGTACTCGGGGAACTTGTACCCCTTCATGAGATTGACGCGGGTCAGAAACTCATTGGCCGACATCACGCCGTTATAGTTCACCCCAGGCACGCGCAGAAAAGAGGGCAACCCTGCGCCGCTGCCGATAAAGACAGCATCATAGCCTTTCTCGTCCAGCAATTCGTCAATCGTGTACAGCTTGCCTATCACGGCATCGGGTACAAACTCTACCCCCATGCACTCCAGGCAGCCGACCTCGGCAAAGACAACATCCTTGGGCAACCGGAATTCCGGAATGCCGTAGACCAGCACGCCACCGGGATCGTGCAGAGACTCAAAAACAGTGACCTTGTGTCCCAGCTTGGCCAGGTCGGCCGCGCAGGTGAGTCCGGCAGGCCCGGCACCGATGATGGCAACCTTCCTACCCGTGGGCTCGGCCACTTTTGGCGTTTCCGCCCCACGCTCCAGGTCCCAATCCGCAACAAACCGCTCCAGCCGCCCGATGGCCACCGGCTCAGCTTTTTTGGCCAGCACACACACAATCTCGCACTGCGTCTCCTGCGGACAGACACGCCCACAGATCGCGGGTAGGCTATTCTTGCTCTTGAGAATCCGCAACGATTCATCCAGATCCCCGTCGCGCAGAGCAACGATGAAATCAGGTATATCTACCTCCACCGGGCAGCCGGCCACGCAGGGAGCTTTCTTGCAGCCCAGGCAGCGATTCGCCTCCGCTATAGCCTGCTCCAGGCCATAGCCGAGAGCGACTTCAGAAAAGTTGGATCGTCGCTTGGCCGGCTCCTGAGTCGGCATGGGGTGGCGCTGTATCTGTCTTCGTTCTTTGATCGTCAACTCGCCCATTGTGTCTCCGCGTCAGCTTTAAGCCGTCTCCACCTGCAGCAGCGAGCGGTATCGTTCCAGTGCCCGTCGCTCTTCTTCCTGATAGAAGCGCTGTCGCGCCAGCAGCAGTTCCCAGTCCACCTGGTGGGCGTCGAACTCTGGGCCATCCACGCAGACGAATTTGGCGCCATCCCTTAACTGCACCCTGCAGCCACCACACATACCGGTCCCATCCACCATAATGGTATTCAGGCTGACAATGGTTTTCACACCAAAGGGTTCAGTAGTGAGCGCAACGAACTTCATCATGATACCCGGGCCGATGGCCCAGACACGCTTGATCTCGTCGCCTCTCTCCTCCAAAATCTCCTTCAACGGTGCGGTGACCAACGCCTTGCGACCGTAGGACCCATCGTCGGTGCAGACAATGAGTTCGTGGCTGGCCTCCCGCATCTTGTCCTCCCAGAAGAGGAGGCCCTTGTCACGGGCGCCGATGATAGAGATCACGTGGTTGCCGCCGTCCTTGAGCGCACGGGCGATCGGGTACATCGGCGCAATCCCAACGCCCCCACCGACGCACACGACCGAGCCCAGCTTTTCGATCTCTGTGGCGTGCCCCAACGGACCGACAAAGTTGGCAAACGCATCCCCTACCTGCATGGCTCCCATCTGCAGGGTGGACTTGCCCACCTCCTGGAGGATAATGGTGATCGTTCCCGCCTCCCGGTCGAAATCGGCGATGGTGAGCGGGATGCGCTCACCCTTGTCGTCAATTCGAACGATGACAAACTCGCCGGCCTGTGCCTTGCGCGCCACCTCTGGAGCCTTGACGACCAGCATCTTGGTTACGTCACTAAAGGCTGCTTTCTCCAAGATTTCGTACACAGATAACCTCCAGTCGTCAGGGCTTGTCCCGATGCCGTCCAACTAGACCGCCATCTTGAGGTATTGGGGCAGGTTAACCGCCTCTCGCGGGCCCACCTTGATCTCCCATCCGGGCAGTTCCTCTTCCAGTTCGCCGGAGAGGACCGCCACGTGTCCGGGTAGGATAAGGCTGCGATGAGATATCTTGTCCTCAATGCCCGTGATCTTTACCGTTTTCGCAATCCGTTCAGCATCGAACTTGCCGGCCGCCCAGGCAGTCAATACGCTCATTCCCTCTGCGTCCGCAACCAGCAACCATCCCTTGTTGCCGCTCCCCTCGATTTCATTGGAGACAGAAAAGTAGGTGATTGAAAAGTTGGTGGTGACCATAACCGGGTCATCGGGACCAGGCTTGTTGATTTCGTACAAGCCAGGTGTGACCTGGATCGGTTCCTGCGGATTGGTGTAGATGTTTTGGCGAAAGACCAGCAGGGCATAGATGCTGGCAGGGGAGAATCGGTCGAGCACAATAAAACCGGCGTATTTCGCAATGGCAAGCACAGCAGCGGCCTCGGCATCCTCGCACCATTCGCCGGGGAAGGCGATGATGGGATAGCCCAAAGGCCGGAAGTTCTTCTTCAGGGCCAGCCGCCGCAGCTGCGTCAGCGTGCTCAACGCCCCGGCCATGGTGCCAAGGCATGGGTCCAGCACCATGTTTTCAACGCCGGCCGCCTTGATCTTCTGGGTGAGGTCCGCCAGTCCATCCAGACTATCTGCACAGACTGCCAACGGCGCCTCGTGCTTGATAGCCAGTTGTGCCATCGCCTCCCAGTTCTCGGCGTTGGCGGAATGTAACAGCGGCGTCATGCCCTCGGCCGCCTCAAGGCCAGCCTCCATCAGTGCCGGGTCGGCGCTCATCAAGACCAGCGGTCGATCGCTCACCTCGCGCACTGCGCTAATCGCAGCGCCAAAGGCGGTGGCGTCACCAAATGCGGCCTCGACTGCAAAACCATCCAGTGTCAGCTCCATGCCCACGTAATTCACCATGTAGGCATCGGCCGAGCTGACGGCTGCCTTGATGGCCTCGAGATCGTCAGTGTCCTTGACGCGAAGAAAGAGACCGGGCCGGTGGAAGAATGTCTTCTCATGGCGGAACATCACCGTCTCGTTGCCCGCTGCCACCTCGTGGCCATTCGAGCTCACTTTTGCCAGCCGGATAGGTGGGGTCGCAGCGGCCGATAGCTTTTCTTTGGACTCGTCGCTCACATAACTGCAGGCCGAGAGTTCAGCCTGCTTGGCAGCCAACTTCATGGCAAAGGCCAAACAGGTGGGAAAGCCGCACTCTTTGCAATTTGCCTTTGGGTGTGGCGGTCGCTCACCACCCGGCAACAGCTTGTAAATCTGAATACCACTCAGAGCCATTGTACATCTCCTGTCTTGATCGCTTTGATGTGCTGGATATTGGGAGAGAACTGCCGCACAGTGCCCACCACCTATCGGCCCAGCGTGGCTGGCGCGATGGGGCAACCGGTGCAGGCCCCCCAGAAACCAACCTGAAGGGTGTCCCCTTTCCTGACAACCATCCACACAGAGCCGTCGTGATAGGGCTCAACGCAAGAGGTGGTGGCGTCAACCAGCGATGCCACACGTTCTTGTTCAACTGCACCCTGGGAAACCTCAACGATTCTCGGCTGCCCAAGCGCCAGCCAAGGGACCACTATGATCCCCCCCTGTCGTTCGCGGCCATCATCGAGTCAATCACTGCGCGAACCCGCTCGACGCTCTCTGGGTGACGCACCACCACGATGTCGGCGCCCGATTGGACGAGCGAGGAGGCGGTGACCACCTCCCAGTTGATGGCTCGCTCTTCCCAGGCGCCCCACGCCTCTGGCACACCCTGCCCCACCTTGGACTCTTTGGCCTTCCAGGCCTCCTCGCCGACGGTCACCAGCATCGGAAGCTGGGTCATGCCGTCTCCCTGCAGCGCAGCAAGGCGAAGGCGCTCCATCACCGAGTAGCCATACTCCATACCATAGCCCAACGCTCCGGTGGTGGGGTCCATGATGATGCGGTCCAGCGGTAGCTGCATGTCGTTGATGAGGATGTTGAGCTGCTTGGCCAGGTTAACGTCCATGGCGGTGCGTGCCTGGACCAGGTGACCGTGCCCCAAAGCAGCCGCCACGATAGTACGGTAGTTGCGATCTTCACAGTAACCCAGCAGCAGCCGTTCACCGGCTCCCTCCTCGGCCACGGCAACCAGCAGATCATTGTCAATCTCGGCCTGGCCTGGCCCTGAGGCCATGATGGGCAGGCCAGTGGCGTCCAATACCTTCCGAACAGCCACTCTGGCGTTCTCAGCCGTGCTGGGTTGCCCATCCAGTCCGGTCAGGCCAAAGGTCAGCGAGATCAAGTCGGCGCCCGCCTCCTCGGCTGCTACTGCCCAGTCGCCTGGGTCATTCATTCGATCGCCCCAGACCTCCATCAACAGTGCAGACCAACCATCGGGCTTCCGGTCCTTGATCTCCACCGCCAGTACCGGCCGATTGGGGATTCTTCCCTCAAAATGCAAGAATGGCAAC
>WSZX01000056.1 GCA_013139935.1 Ardenticatenales bacterium | reverse complement strand
CTTTCCTCACCTGCACCACCTGCGCAGGGCAGGTACTGCGTGCCCGCAGGCGCAAGTGTGTGCAGCAGCGGAACTGCAGAGGGGACGGCGCCTCGCTTTTTTTCTACACTCTCTGTGTAGGACCTTGCCAACCGCTGGCTCTGGGGTATAATATTCCCGATTAGTTTGATGTGAATGAGCATTATTGGCGGTCTGCCATAGAGGTGTCGGTAGCGAGGCCTCTGGCTGTGCTGATGCTGGAAGCCGGTGTGGGTACCTGTTGTCGTGTCGCCTCTGCCTCTCACAGCGGGTTCCGCGAGTGCGACTGGCTCCCGGGCCGGTCTCAACACTCTCAGAACGGAGGGTGTTGAAAAAGGGGCTGCTGTGACGGGAGAGGGGACGGCGCCCCGCTTGTTTTTCTACACTTCCTGAACAAGCCCTTTTAGAATAGCCTGTTCAGTGGTAGAATTTGGTGTCTTTGGTAGCGTATTAGGGAGATGAGTATGACACGGGCGGCCGATTGGACAACGAGCGCAGTTGACGAGACGAGTGGCGACAGCAGGGCCTGGATCAAGTTTGTGATGGGTGGCTTTGTCATCCTTGTGGCGCTTGCGGTGGTGCTATACGCCACCAGCCAGGGCAACGCTCAGTACTTTTTGACGGTTGGCGAACTGCGCGATAGGCAGGCAGAGATGGTCGGCAAAGATGTAAGGATTTCGGGCTTTGTCGTCCCTGACTCGATTGCGTACGACGCGAGCACTCTACACCTCGAGTTCGATATCGTGGACCAGGCCGGTTCGTCCCAGGAGCCGCTGCGGATAGTGTTGGACGGCGAGCCGCTGCCGGACCAGATGAATGATGAGGCCCAGGCGATCGCTGAGGGCCGGCTACAATCGGACGGCATATTTCAAGCCGAAACGCTCATGATGAAGTGCGCCAGCAAGTACGACGTAGAGATAACAGAGTAGGAGCGCGACTCGAGTGCTGGCAGACATCGGCTTGATATCCTTGGTATTGGGTTTGGCGACCGCCGTCTATGCGGCCGTGGCCTCCCTGGTCGGCGCGCGACAGGGCCTTCGTGGAGCGGCCTGGATTGCTAGTGCTCGCAGCGCCCTCGTGGCTGTATGGCCTCTGCTGACGATCTCCTGCGGAGCTATGATCTGGATGCTGATTGCTGGCGACTTTCAGGTCGAGTACGTGGCCACCGTGGCAAGCCGGGAGATGCCCGTATTCCTCAAGGTGGCGGGTCTCTGGGGAGGCCAGGCTGGTTCGCTGCTCTTTTGGAGCTGGGTGGCGGCGGCGTTCTCTGCGTTGGTCATGTTTCGCAAGTGGGGCTCGGACAAGGCGTTGCTGCCGTACGTGATTGCCATCAGCGCGGCGACCGAGATATTCTTCATGCTCTTGGTGGTGTTCATCGAGACCCCATTCAGCAAGCTTGACTTTATTCCGCAGGACGGCAACGGCATGAATCCTCTTCTTCGCCACGCCGGAATGGTCATTCACCCTCCCATGCTCTACCTGGGGTTTGTGGGCTTTACCATTCCGTATGCGTTTGCGATGGCGGCGTTGATCAGCGGACGGCTATCTGACGAGTGGATTCATGCTTCCCGACGCTGGACTTTGGCCGCTTGGCTGTTCCTCAGCCTGGGGCTTGTGCTGGGCGGTCGGTGGGCCTATGATGTTTTGGGGTGGGGAGGCTACTGGGCGTGGGACCCGGTGGAAAATGCAGCATTGCTTCCGTGGCTCACCGGGACCGCGTTCCTGCACTCGGTGATGATCCAGGAAAAGCGCGGTATGCTCAAGTTCTGGAACATGGTCCTTATTTCCGTGACCTATGGTCTGGTGGTGCTGGGGACCTTTCTCACTCGTTCTGGGATTATCTCATCGGTGCATGCTTTTGCCCGCTCGGCCATCGGACCGCTCTTTTTCGGTTATATCGCTCTCATGATCGGCTTTTCCGTCTATTGGCTGTTGCGGCGGCGCTCTGCGCTTCGGGCTGAGCATCGACTCGATTCAATCCTCTCCCGTGAGACTGCCTTCCTGATCAACAATTTGCTCTTTGTCTCGTTCACCCTGACCGTACTCTATGGGACGCTCTTTCCCCTTATTACCGAGCTGTTCGCCGGGGAAAAGATCACCCTGCGGGTCGGATGGTACAATCAGGTGGCGGGTCCGCAAATGGCTGCCTTGGTGCTAATGATGGGAATCGCGCCTGTGCTGAGCTGGCGCCGAGCCTCCGCCCGGCGGATTGGTCGAGCACTTTTCCTGCCTCTGGTGCTCTCGCTGTTGCTGGTCGGGTTCCTGGTGGTGCTAGATGTGCGTAGCCTGGGAGCGCTGATCGGTTTCGGCATTAGCGCCTTTGTGGGATTGACTACCCTGCTTGAATTCTGGCAAGCAGCGCGCGCACGGCGCCGGACCAAAGGGGAGAACTATCTGGTTGCCCTCAACCGAATAATAGTGCGTAATCGGCGGCGCTATGGCGGCTATCTTGTCCATCTGTCAATCGTGTTGATGGCGATCGGGATTACCGGCAGCTACTTTTTTCAACAGGAGACGCAAGGCGCTCTTCGGCGCGGCGAAACGATGACGCTGGGCGGGTATACCATTCTCTATGAAGGATTGGACGAATGGCAAGAGGGCGAGGATCTGTTTGTCTCTGAAGCCACGGTAGCGGTCTATCGGGACAAGGAGCGGATCGCCACCCTCAAGCCGCGTCGCAACTTTTACGTTGACCATCAGCAACCGGTTACGGTCCCGGCCGTTCGTAGCACCGTCGGCGAGGACTTTTACGTGATTCTGGTCGGCTGGGAGCAGATCGGTCCGGACCAGGCCACCTTCAAGGTCTATCTGAACCCGCTGATCAATTGGCTTTGGGCCGGTGCGTTGATGCTCATTGTCGGTACTCTGGTTGCCGCCTGGCCGAGCCGGCGCGCCCGGTTGCCCTTCTCCGCTGCCTACCGGCCCGGGATGATCCTCACGGAAAAGACGAACGTCGTTTGATCCAGCCGCTGAGCATCGCATTGGCGGCGGGAAAGGTGAACTGTGCTGAAAAGAGCGTATCGTGATTCAAGGCGCGACCGGCGTCGTGCCGGGTTCAATGGTATGGTAAGAGTGGGAGCGATCCTCGTTCTCGCGGCCGTAGTCCTGCTGCCCACCGCTGTGTGGGCGGACGATGGCCCCTCGCAGGACCAGGTGAATGCGGTTGCCCGCAAGCTCTTTTGCCCCGTCTGTGAGAATACCCCTTTGGACGTCTGTCCTACTGAAGCATGCCAGCAGTGGCGCGACGTAATACAAACTCGATTGGTGGAAGGGCAGTCGGAACAGGAGATTCTGGACTATTTCGCCGAGATGTATGGTGACAGCGTTCTGGCGCAACCGCCGCCCCGCCAGTGGGCAGCCTGGGCCCTGCCGGCTCTCATCCTCGTGCTGGGGGCTGCCGCCTTGATCTTTTGGCTGCGCAGTTGGACCAGGCCAGTCCCGGTCGCCGCGCAGGCCGTCGCCGCGCAGGAAGCGGCCGATGAGCAGGTCGAGGAGGATCGGCCGCACATCGAGCGGCTGGAGAGGGAGTTGGCCGAGTGGGAATAGCGAGCGAGGGGCAAGAAGAAGCCACCGCTGGTGCCGGCGGCTTTCGATGGATCAATTGGCTGGTGTGGGGGGGTGTGGTGCTGTTACTCGCCATACTGGGCTGGGGACTGTACCGGCAAGCAGCCGGCCGGCCCGCCGGCTCGGCGCCCGACTTTACCCTTCACCTGTTTGAGGGCTATGAGTACCAGGGGCGGGACGAGGTCACGTTGTCTGACCTGAAGGGTCAGGTGGTGGTGATCAACTTTTGGGCCGAGTGGTGCATAGAGTGCAAACGAGAGGCGGAGATCCTCGAAGCTACCTGGCTAGCCTACCGGGATCGAGGGGTGGTCTTTCTTGGCGTTGACTGGGTAGATGTAGAGCCCGAGGCGCGCAAATACCTTGTCCGCTACAACATCACCTATCCCAACGGGCCCGACCTCGGCAGTCGCATCGGAAACGACTATGGCTTGACCGGCGTCCCCGAGACCTTTTTCGTGGACAGAATGGGCAAGGTGGACTCTTTCAAGCTGGGCCCGCTATCTGAACCCGAACTGACGAGCAAGTTGGATGATCTACTGACCAGGCCTTGAGCCGTCGCCTGCTGGGTTACATCCCTCTGGTATTGAATCGAGATCAGCTATGACGATTAGTTCTTATCTCTTTGGAATTGGACTGGCACTGATAACCGCAGTGTACATTGCCCGGCCCTTCATCAAGCGGTCCACAACGCCGCGCTCCAGCCTGCAGGCCGGCCGGCGCCAGCAACTTTTGGCGCACAAGGCATCCCTCTATGCGGCCATTCGCGAGATCGACACCG